>CALJIY010000558.1 GCA_937973945.1 uncultured Saprospiraceae bacterium
GAAATCTAAGCGTAGGCAAAGATGTCGAGATGCAAAATTGTCTAGCATATTTGTTATTGTAACGGATCGTCGAAGTTTGTAACTTCGATGCAGTATGATGATCGTATAGCATCGAGGTTACATACCTCGACGATCTGTTCCAAAAAACAGTATCTCTTATAAAAATTAAAAAATGTACAGTAGAGCACTAAAATTTAAAAATATAGATCATAATGAATAAAATCACCCATTTTTTTATCTTTTATAGTTTCCTATTGATGAGCCAACATCTAACAGCCCAAGTAGGCATAACGGGCTCTTATTTTACCCAAAGAATACCTGAATGGGAAACGGCTATAGTTGGCAATACAAGTAGCAACAGAATTTTGGAAAAGGGATATAGTGTAGGCGTGGATTTTTGGTTAAAACCCTTGGAAGAATGGCGACTAGAATTGTATCCTGAAATGGTGCTTAGTAATAGTACTTCTGAATTAATCAATGGATCAAATACAGAATCCCTAGACTTAAAAACAGTTGGTTTCAATTTGAACATGAACATCTACTTGCTCAACTTAAAGAGTGATTGTGATTGTCCGACTTTTTCCAAACAAGAATCCTTTTTTGAGAAAGGCTTATTTCTACAACTAAGTCCAGGGTTCCATTATCTAGATGGGGCTTATGAAATTGATAATTCTTTTGACTTGCAAAAAAGTACCATGAATGATTGGGTACCCCATTTAGGAATAGGTTTGGGACTCGATATTGGAATTATGGATTTTATAACGATTACACCAATCGTAAAATATAGCCGATTTTTAAATGCCTCTTGGGATGGCTTATTAACGACAGTCAATGAACCGACCAATAGTACCGTGTTAGGAAGTGAACTTAGCAATATCAACCGTTTTTCAGCGGGATTACATATTGGTATTCGATGGCGAGAATAGGATTTTAAATTAGACTTGAAAAGACTTGGGAAGTTTTGAAAACTTACCAAGTCTAGTGCTGAACTTATTTTTCATCCTTTCATAGTTGTTTTTACAAAAAAAACATTGCACTTTTGTTAGAACATAAATTTTATGCATTTTAATTTAGTCAATATCATTTCAATTGTCCTTCTAGTGGTCATTCTGTCGTAAGATGGAAGAATGGTATAGATTTGATTTTGTATTAAATTAAAAGAAAGCCATTCTTCAACTCGAAGAATGGCTTTCTTTTTTTGATATTCGTGAAGACTTTGTAAATTAGTGATAGGTATATACTTGATTATCAGTTAGTTAAATACAATTTAAGCCCGCTGTAAATCGTATCTTTCCTTAAAAGAATTACCAGTATCGGTAGCACTCTTATAGCTTTGATGTTTTTCAAAACATATTTTTGATTCTTCTTTTAGAAATTGTTTCAACAACCAACTTTAGTATAGGTATTATCAATGGCAAAACTAAACAAGTACAGTAGAACGATCACTCAAGACCCAACCGCACCTGGCGCTCAAGCCATGTTGCATGCAATAGGCCTGACAGAGGCGGATTTAGACAAACCTCAAATTGGTATTGTCAGTACTGGATGGGAAGGGAATCCTTGCAACATGCACCTAAATGACTTGGCAAAGGATATTAAAAAAAGTATCAACAAAAGAGATTTATTAGGCTTAATATTTCATACGATTGGAGTGAGTGATGGGATGTCTATGGGAACGACGGGAATGCGTTTTTCCTTGGTTTCAAGAGATATTATTGCAGATTCTATTGAGACAGTCGTTTCGGCGCAATGGTATGATGGAGTGGTAGCAGTGGTAGGTTGTGACAAAAATATGCCAGGCGCCATGATGGCATTGGGCCGATTGAACAGACCAAGTATCTTAGTATATGGTGGTACGATTCAGCCGGGTTGTATTGGCGATAAGAAATTAGATATCGTTTCCGCCTTTGAAGCTTTCGGACAAAAAGTAGCTGGAGATATTTCTGAAAAAGATTTTAAAGCAGTTATTAGAAATGCTTGCCCTGGCGCGGGCGCATGTGGTGGGATGTATACGGCTAATACCATGGCATCTGCGATTGAGGCGATGGGGATGAGTTTGCCGCATAATTCGTCCAATCCGGCTATTAGTGATGCAAAGCAAAACGAATTGAAACGAGTCGGAAAAGCGATTAAACGATTATTAAAGAAGGATATTAAGCCACGAGATATTATGACGCGGGCAGCTTTTGAAAATGCGCTGACCTTGATTACGGTATTAGGTGGTTCGACGAATGCTGTTTTACATATGATCGCCATGGCTAAGTCTGTAGGTGTACCATTGACGATAGATGATTTCCAAACCATTAGTGATAAGACGCCATTCTTGGCAGATTTAAAACCAAGTGGGAAATTTGTAATGGACGATTTGTTTCAGGTAGGAGGTGTGCCAGCGGTCATGAAGTTATTATTAAAAGAAAATTTCATTGATGGTAATTGTATGACCGTAACGGGTAAGACAATTGGGGAAAACTTGGAAAAAGCAGATGCGCTTGCCAAAGGACAAAAAGTGATTCATGGTTTTGATAATCCTATCAAAGAATCTGGCCACTTAAGAATACTATATGGTAATTTAGCGGAGCAAGGGTCTGTTGCGAAAATTACAGGAAAGGAGGGACTAAAATTTGTAGGAAAGGCAAAAGTTTTTGAAGGAGAATTTGCAGCGAATGATGCGATTGCAGCAGGGAAAGTAAAAATGGGAGACGTCATCGTTATTCGATACTCTGGGCCACAAGGTGCACCGGGAATGCCTGAAATGCTCAAACCTACGGCTGCCATTATGGGCGCTAGTTTGGGCAACAGTGTGGCTTTGATTACAGATGGCCGTTTCTCTGGTGGAACGCATGGTTTTGTGGTAGGGCATATTACTCCCGAAGCGCAAGTAGGCGGAATGATTGGTTTACTAGAAGATGGAGACGAAATTACGATAGATGCAGTTTCTAATTCGATTAATGTAGCTATATCAGATGAGGAGATTGCTAAGAGAAAAGCAAAATGGGTAGCGCCACCAATAAATGCTAAAAACGGAATTTTATTAAAATATGCTAAGACAGTATCCTCTGCAAGTGAGGGCTGTGTTACGGACGAATTATAGAAATATCCTATTTTAGAGTAGAGAACAGAGAGTAGAGAGTAGAGATTTATTTCGTTTAAAAATAAACTCAAATTTGTTGTTTTCAAACGAAATACGTCTCAACTATCGCTTTTCTTCGCTCTATTCTAAAAAATAGCCTAATAAAAATAGAACATGGCAGTAAGACAAAAGTCAGATGGTACGAAGAAAGCGAGAGCGTCTAAATCAAGACGGACAAAAAAAGATACTATTTCTGGGGCAGAGGCAGTCGTTCGATGCTTGATAGAAGAAGGTATAAAAACCTTATATGGTTATCCTGGAGGCGCAATTATGCCTGTCTATAATGCCATGTATGATTATCAAGATCAGCTGACGCATATTCTTGCCAGACATGAGCAAGGAGCGATTCATGCAGCGGAAGGTCATGCAAGAGTGACTAGAGAGACGGCTGCTTGTATTGCTACTTCTGGGCCAGGGGCTTTGAACTTAGTGACAGGTATTGCAGATGCCTTACTAGATTCTACGCCATTGGTTTGTATTACAGGGCAAGTTTTTAGCCATGTATTAGGATCTGATGCTTTCCAAGAAACAGATGTTATTGGTTGTACCACTTCTATCACCAAATGGAATTATCAGATTACCAAAGCAGAAGAGATTCCTAGTGTTTTTGCAAAGGCATTCTATATTGCTAATTCTGGTAGACCAGGGCCCGTAGTGATAGATATTACAAAAGATGCACAGGCTGGTATGCTAGATTTTTCTTATGAGAAGATGACTAAAATTAGAAGTTATCATCCATTACCGAAGGTCAGTAAATCTGCCATTGTCAAAGCTGCGGAGTTAATTAATAATGCTCGCAGACCTATGATCTTAGCTGGACACGGCATTCAGTTAGCAGGAGCACAAGAGGTGTTTATGCAGTTTGTAGAAAAAACAGGGATTCCAGTAGGGGCGACTATTCATGGTTTAGGTTCTATTCCTGATGATCATCCTTTACAGATGGGGATGTTGGGCATGCATGGTAATTATGGTCCAAATTTACTGACGAATGAATGTGATATTTTGATTGCTATTGGTATGCGGTTTGATGATCGGGTAACGGGTAATCTAGATAAATATGCTAAACAAGCTAGAGTCATTCATATAGAAATCGATGCTTCGGAAATTAATAAAAATGTACCAGCAGAGGTAGCTATTCATGCGGATGCTAAAATGGCTTTAGAAGCATTAATGCCACATGTCGTAGAGAAGAAATATCCAAAGTGGATTAAAGAATTTCACGAGTGTGATCGCATCGAACAGAAGAAAGTAATTGATCGAGATTGTAGAGCATCCGATGAGGGTGAAATTAAAATGGGACAGGCAGTAAAGGAAGTTTCTGACCAAACAAAAGGCTTGGCGATAGTTGCCACAGATGTAGGTCAGCACCAAATGATTGCTGCTCGGTACTACAATTATTTAGGAACCAATCAGTGGGTCTCTTCTGGTGGGGCCGGAACAATGGGCTTTGGTTTACCTGCGGCCTTCGGTGCTAAATATGCACAACCGGAACGAGAAGTGGTTGCCTT
>CALJIY010000559.1 GCA_937973945.1 uncultured Saprospiraceae bacterium
TTATCCGACAAAGTAAGAAAAAAAGGCTTATTTAAAAATTCAAAAGCTTAAATGTAGGATTAATGTTTCGTTAAAACATAGTAAGAACATGCTTCTGATCGTTTTAGTAAGACTATGTTAACTATTCTCCTACTACTGGACATTTTAAAGAGCAGAGAATAGAGCGCAGACCAGCCCGACTGCCGTCAGGCGGGCGGGGAATAGAGACAGGTTGCGTTTAAAAAATGACGAATGAACTATTCTTATTCAAAATTACCTGGTAGCAGGTAATCCCTTAATTAAACAAATAGCAAAAAAAAGTATTTATTTATTATAGTATTTTCAAAAAAAAGTAGACATTGGATCATCGATTATCTAGAAAAAGATTGATTTAGTAAGGAAAAAAACCAATCCAATCGAATGATCTTGAATTTGTAGGAGTTATTTGATACTTTTAGCGGTATACAATAACCAAGTTAATTTAGATAATGAAGAAAAAAATTGTAGCTGCCGCTTTTGGCTTCTTTCTTGGCGCTTTTGGCGTTCACCGTTTTTATCTGGGACAGGTAGGACTTGGTATTTTATACATCTTATTGTCTGTTACTGGTATTTCTGCGATTCTTGGTGTCGTAGATGCTATTTTGTTTTTATCTATGAATGATGAGTCCTTCGATAGAAAATATAACAAGCATATTAGACAAGCAGAGGATCACGGATACGATCGCAGAGCCAGACATCAGGAGGCACCAAGAACCGCTAGAACAGAACGAGCAAGACAAGCAGCACCAAGAAATAATCCGCATAAAACCAGCGGAATGGAACGCTACAAAGATTATGACTTTGAGGGAGCTATAAAAGACTTTACCAAAGCATTAACGATCAATCCTAGAGATGTAGCTGTTCATTTTAATCTAGCTTGTTCTTATTCTATAACAGAAAATAAAGAAAAGGCATTCTACCATCTAAGCAAAGCCGTTGAAAATGGTTTTGATAATGTGGATAAAATTAGAGAGCATGACGCACTAGCTTTTCTAAGAATTCAAGAAGAATTTGATCAATTTGCCAACAATGGATATCGATTGAATCCTGTAGCGAAAACAACGAATCCAGAACCAGAAATATCTGGTGATTTATTGGAACAAATTAAGCGATTAGGAGAGATGAGAGAAAAGGGTTTTCTTACACAAAACGAATTTTTGGAACAAAAAAGAAAATTGTTGAGATAACGCTTTGTTCTAAACAAAAACACTTCCCCTGCTATTAATAGCCTTATAAACAAACACTAAAAAAGAATTATGATAGCCGGAACATTAATTTCTAACGACATTCTACCGATTAGAACTTCTGATACAGGGGATGAAGCGCTAACGATCATGAATGAATTTGGCGTTCGCCACTTACCTATTGTTAATAATAAGGAATTACTTGGTGTGATATCAGAGGATGATATTTTGAATTACGATGTCGACGAACCTCTGGGTTCTTATAGACTTTCCTTATTCCGTCCTTATGTAAAAGAAAGGGATCATCTATTTGAGGTGATGAAAGTTTTGGCGACCCAACGCCTAACACTCATTCCTGCGGTAAACGAGAACGAGGAATATATAGGCTATGTCACACAAGATGATTTGCTACAATACTTTGCTGCTACCGCCGCTTTTACAGAACCAGGAAGTATTATTGTTTTAGAACTTCAGCGAAGAGATTATTCTTTGGTAGAAATTGCTAGAATTGTAGAATCAGAAAATGCGAATATACTTAGCTCTTTTATTACCACGAATAAAGATGCATTCTTGATGGATGTAACGATAAAGGTAAATAAGCCGGATATACACGGTATTATTGCCACATTTGAGCGTTTTAACTATAAAATAAAAGCATCCTTTATGGAAGCGCAATTTACGGACACCATTAAGGAAAGATATGACCTGTTAATGGCCTACTTGAATGTTTAATTCAGAAAACTACAATATCAGATGCTTCTTGAGGTCAACATCATAAGTCTGACTTCTGACAATAAAACGTTCTGACTTCTGACTTCTAACCTCTACTATGTGTACAGTCACCTATATTCCTCAAAAAGAAGGATATATATTAACTTCTAATAGAGACGAAAGTGCTTTACGCTCTCCTAAAAATATTACCCAACTCACTCGTAGTGGTCAAGAATTACTATTTCCTAGAGATAAAGGCGCTGGAGGTAGTTGGATTATGCTCTCCTCTAAAGATCGATTAGTCTGCTTACTCAACGGTGCTTTTGTGCGTCAAGAAAGACAATTACCTTACCGTATGAGTCGAGGTATTATGGTCATGGAATTCTTTGATTATCCAGATGCCCGCCTTTTCTTTCAACAATACAACTTTCAGGGAATCGAGCCTTTTACTATGATTATCTATGACAAGGGGCTGTTATTTGATTTTAGGTGGGATGGAGTACAAACGCATCTACTAGAATTAGCGACCTCGAAGCCACATATTTGGTCTTCGGCCACCCTATATGATAAAGTAACGCAAGAAAAAAGAAAAAAATGGTTTGCGGAATGGCTCGATGGTAGAACGGATTTTAGTAGAACCGCTATTTTAGCCCTCCATAAAGAAGGTGGAGAAGGAAATCCTTCTATAGATTTTATGATGAATCGTTATAATTATCTAGTGCAGACTGTTAGTATTACACAGATTGTAAGTACCCAGACAACACAGCAAATGTTTTACCATGATTTAATTACGAATTCTCAAGTAATGAAAAGCCTGTAACACGTTTGATATAAGCACTTGATCAACTATTACTAAAAAATAATCCGTTGCTAAAAACTTAGCAACGGATTATTTTTTTAGCACCAGATATTAGACCTATTAGGAAACTAAACAAGAATAGAAAGTATAAAAGTATTTCGTTTAAAAAACAACGGAATTTTGTCTATTCTTAAACGAATTACATCTCTATTCTCTGCTTTCGCTTCTCTATTCTAACAAAAGCTAAATAGGTTTCAAAAACACTTTTCGAATATTAGACACTGTATTAGCATACTCTTTTTTCACCTTCATCGTATTCCATTCTGGAGAAGCGATAAATTTTTCCCATGCTACTCCGTGCGCTTGCATATCTTTGAAGTTGAGCAGATAAGTTAAGCAAGGTCGATATGGACCAGCGATCATTTCTCCAAAAAATACGGGATTTAAGCCGACTTCCTTAAATAGAGGAATTTCTTCTTTGTTAAACATCTTAATTTTCCTTCCTACTGCATCTTCAGAATATCCTTCATACGTTCTTAATTCAAAGACAGAGGCACCATCAACCGGATTCATCATCTGAGGAAGTCCATCAAAAGCCAATAAGAGCGAAGAAGTGAATCTGTTATATATCGCTTGCTCTGAAGCAGTATAGGTACTAGCAGCAGTATTGAAAACCGTATCTTTAGTTAAGGTTTGAGCTTGTATATAAGTAGCTGCATTTGGATAGCTTATTAAAACCCATATCTTCTTAGGATCTGAATTTCCCACCTCGTCAAATATCATAAATTGATTACTACCTGCTCTTTTCAAGGCTGGTTGCAATGCTTCTTTCAGATAATTTATCAACAATTTAGCATTTCCGCCAAATTTCAATTCATACGTTCTGATTTCGTATAACTCTTTTTCTTTTTCCGCTACGGTGCTTGCATTACTGGTAGCAGCACAACTAATTGGAATGGCAGCAGCAGCAGCTAAAGTAGTGGTCGTATTAAGAAATTTACGTCTTTTCATACTGTTAAGTAGATATTAGGAGATTTTACAAAAATAAGAAGTATATCTATAAGGGGAAAGTAAAGTATTAACTTTAGAATAAAATTAATACATACTTTATTGTCTACTACCTAACCATAAAGCTTAGTTCTCAATTAATAATATATTAATGCCTACCTTTGCGCTCTAATTTTCATGAAGGTAACCAATAACGTGAGCAATGAGATTTGATGAACTACCATTAATTGACCCTATTTTAAGGGCCTTAGCAGATAAAAACTACACCGAACCTACCAGCATACAAGAAAAAGCTATCCCTCTAATTCTTAAAAGAAATGATGTGTTAGGCTGTGCCCAAACAGGCACAGGTAAAACTGCCGCATTTGCCATTCCTATTATACAATTAATTCATCGTATAGAAAGTAAGGAAGGCGGTTTTCCTAAAATGCGTGCACTAATAGTCACGCCTACTAGAGAATTAGCCATTCAAATTGATGAAAATATCGCTGCCTACAGTAAGTATACCAAGGTCAAGCATACCGTCATCTTTGGTGGTGTCAAGCAAGGCGCACAAGTAGCCAAATTAAACAAGGGCGTGCACATATTAGTCGCTACCCCAGGTCGACTATTAGACCTGATCTCTCAGCGATTGATTAGCTTAAATGACATCAAAGTATTCATCTTAGATGAAGCAGATCGAATGCTAGATATGGGTTTTATTAATGATATTCGAAAACTACTACAGTTATTGCCAGAAGAGCGACAGTCTTTGTTTTTCTCTGCCACTATGCCAAAAAATATTGTAGAACTATCTAGTAAGATTCTCAACAATCCAAGAAGAATCGAGGTTAGCCCTGTTTCTTCTACGGCGGAAACGATACAGCAATACGTTTATTACACCAATAGAACGAGTAAGAAAGATTTGTTATTACATATTTTAGATAATCGAGATATTGGGCAGGTATTATTGTTCTCTAGAACAAAAAGAGGTGCGGATAAAATTGCAAAACACCTAAAGCGATTCGATATTAAAGCGGATGCTATACATGGAGATAAAGCGCAAAACCAACGACAGAAAGCACTCACTAGATTCAAAGAAGGTTCTGTTAGGGTATTAGTAGCTACTGATATTGCCGCAAGAGGTATTGATATTGATAAGTTAAAGTATGTTATCAATTATGACGTACCCAATTTACCAGAAACCTATGTCCATAGAATTGGTCGATCTGGAAGAGCTGGAGAAGATGGCGTGGCTATTTCAATATGTGAACCAGAAGAAAATGCCTACCTTAAAGATATAGAAAAATTAATCAAACAAAAAATTATTACCATTAAGGACAATCCTTATCCTCAGACGGAAAAACCTATGACGGAGAAGGAGAAAAAGGAATGGAATAAAGAAAAGCAAAGAAGAAAACAGGAATTTTTCGCCAATAGGAAGAAAAATTCCAATTATTCTAGACGCCGATAAGTTTAGGTAATAGGTAAAAAGTAAGAGGTAATAAGTAGCGTGACTTATTACCTCTTACTTTTTACCTATTACTTACTTACATCATATTACTCACCATATTCTTCAATTTACGCTTATACTCATCTTGTGCCCAAGCTCGATAATTCTTGGTACTATTACAAATACAATAGCAATACCTTCTTACTCGATCCTCAATAGAATCATCTAATAATCGTATTAAACCTAGGGCTTCTGCTAGACTTTCGCTGTTCTCTACCACCATATTAGCATGCTGAGTAGCAGAATTATGTAATACAGTTGCCGTTTTCTCTCCTGTGCTTATTATCTTTTTATGGGCTTCCTCTATATCAAAAGATAATTCTTTTGTCTTACTAAACAAGACTCGAACTTCTGCTGGCATTTGATATCGAAAGTTTCGTTCAATATCTTCGTCCGATATTAAGTTATCTAGGAAATGATCGGGCGATCTAAATATTTTTTGCCATTCCAATCCTGAAGCCCAGAATCCAAATCTAGCGGCATTATTACCTAAATCAATCACATCAAAAGTAGTCTTTCCAGGAATAACCCTTGACCCTCTACCGATCATTTGATAGTATAAACTAACCGATCTAGTAGCCCGATTAAGAATAATTGTTTGGATAGTAGGTTCATCGAAACCTGTCGTCAAGATACCTACGGAAGTTAAGATGGCCCCAGGGGTTTTCTTAAACCACTCTAATATCTCCTTTCTCTTTGCCTTAGGTGCCGTACTATCTAGGTGTCGTACTGGATATTTTGCATCTTTAAAGGTATAATATACTTGCTGTGAAGTTGCGATACCTGCATTAAAGATTAAAGTCTTTTTGCCTTTTGCTCTTTGCTCATAAGCGTATAACAACTTATTCTGCATTTTCGCATTAGAGTACAATTCCTCTGATGACTTAACCGTATAATCCCCGTTAATCCCTACTTTCAGCGATCCTAAGCGGACATCATAGGTATAGGTGGTAGCTTTCGCCAAAAAGCCTTTTTCAATCAAATCAGAGATATTACTACCTACAATCAAATCTTCGTAGATTTTATTCATAGGTAACTTTCTGTTGGAACTCAAGGGAGTCGCCGTTACACCAAGAATAAAACATTCTTTAAAAAACTTGAATAACTTACGGAAAGAATTATAGTGTGCCTCATCAATAATGACCAAGCCTATTTGATCCATCTTAAACATCTCATCCTGTAGTCGATTATTCAAGGTTTCCACCATCGCTACAAAACAAGTGTATTCATCTTGGTCTGGTAATTCCTTTATTTGGCTATTAATAATCTTATTGGTCACCCCAAACTCTGACAACATGTTAGAGGTTTGGTTGCACAATTCAATTCGGTGAGTCAGTATCAATACCTTCTTTTCCATCTCCACAATGTAGCGACGGGCAATTTCTGAGAAAATCACTGTCTTACCACCTCCTGTAGGTAATTGATATAAAAGATTGAAATTGGTTTCGCTACCATGGAACCGTTCGAATATCTTGTTTAAGTCAGCTTCTTGATAGTCGTAAAGCTTTTTCCCTATTTCTTTTGGCACACTTTCGATTTTTTCGGTTTCCAATTGCTTGAAAATTTTAATGAATAGAATGAATTTGATAAATCCAGAACCGTGCAAAAATACGGGTCTTTTCCTTTATATAAAGCAGATTTCTTTATTAATGATAAAAATATTCTAAATCTATGTTCGCAAGTTGAGTAAAAAGGGATAGATATACACAATATTGGACATTGAATTAGAACAGAGAGGTATTTCCTTCAAAGAAGGACGGAATACTTTATATGCAAACGAAATCTGTCTCTATTCCCCGCCCAACACGGCAGTCGGGCTGGTCTATTCTCACTTCCGTGCCCGACTGTCGTCAGGCGGGCAGGTGTGTTCTTTGCTCAAGGTTCTTACTTATGTATTATTCTCTTATACTAGCAAACCAGTCTAATATTATCTGCCGCACTTCCCCATCTTGTACAGCCCATCTTACAGAGTCTATATGAGTACCATCAGGTAAGGTACAAAAGGTGAGGTCTGTTGAACTCACTGCCCTCAATCGCTCCTTGAAGGCGAGTATACTACTATATGCCACCAAGCCATCCTCTGAACCATGAACCACTAAAACGGGCTTAGCAGGAGACGTAGCACTTAAAAAGTTAATAGGAGAAGCTTGCTGGAACATGTCGGTATGCTGCTCATCCGCATAGCCTCTAATAACAATTGAATCAGGCATGCCTGCTAGATTTAATGGCGCACCACAAAAAAAGCCTGCTATAATTTGATCCGCATTAAAGCCTGCTTCCGCGGCTATAGAAGGATCAAAGAAGGACAGTGCGGCTAAATTCCCCCCAGAGGACATTCCTGCCAAAACAATCTTTCTATCAGGATCTCCAGTACTACTTAGTAGTTTTTGTACAGCTTGTAGTACCAAAATCATATCTTCTCTCATAGAAAAATACCTATGAAAAGGTAGCTTTCTATGAGTTGGCATCACCACGGGATACCCTTGTTCTACAAATACTTGGGCTCTATTGGTAAACATCTCTGGCTTTCCGAGCAACCACGAACCACCATGATAAAATACGACTAGCGGTTTGCTAGCATCTATTCTATCTGATTTAAAATAACATAAGTACTGCTGCCGATGCGCGCCATAGGCTATTTTTTGATGTGGCAGTACCTGCCTATAAGACTGCCTTACATTTTGAGCATGTTTAGGCATTTTTTTTATTTCTTTCAAGATCCCTTGTAATAGTTCTTTTGAAAACATTACCTTTTTTTTAAAATATAGAAACCATGTTATCTAAAAAATAAGTTCGTATTCTTTAATTTGAAGTTGTTTAATATGCATTAATTATACCTGTTACTTTTCTTTTCTTTTTCCTCAAAAAATATATACGATATTATATAACTTGCTATAAGAAAATTTTATCATACTTGTAGATTTATTCCAAGCTTAAAACAGTGTTGAACAGCACTAATAACAAGTTTAAAATAATTCATTTAGGAGTGAAAGTTATTCTAAAAGAATATATATAATTTTAATAAAAAAAAAAGGTATACTATATAACTTAACTAGAATAGGAGCGCAGCTAAAATATAGCTAAATTACTTTACAAAAAGAGGAACTATTGTAGTGATTAATACTAAATCATTAAGATACAAAATGTCACATAAAGGCTCTGAAAATACAAAAAAAAAATCGATAATTTCCTAACATTTTAGGCCAACCATAATATTAAATAGAGAGCAATTCATTGTTTCGAACTAACATCAAATCATACATATAATATTTTGTGCCATAGTATATCAAATAGATAACAACGGTAAGGGTTAATGCCTATATTTAGACTAATACACCAAGCTATAAATTACAAGTATATTCTTAAACAACTTCAGAAGCGTCATTCCTGAGAGAATGAATACTAGTCGTCAAGAAATGGAATAAAGAAATTCAGCCTTATATTAAACTTTGAGGAACATGAAAGAAAATGCATACAAAATTATTCTACAAAAAAGTCGCCTCCTATTTTTTGTACTCTTCGTTATTACACTAAATTTAGCTGCACAAAGTTCCCTCAACTTCACCACTATACTTAGTACAACCGATGAGAATGGTAAGAATTCTTTTAAAATAAAAACCACTAATGTTGATAAGCCTGATATCATCATACAAGAAAGAATTTCAACTCTTGCACATTTAGCACCAGAGATAATAAATAATTTATTTACATATAAATTCTATATTGCCCCTTCCTTAAAAGATAAATTTCAAATTCTTAAGTACCTTATCCCACAGAGTAGTTCTACAAGTTACCATTTATTTTCGCACGGAAGACCAGGACAGTTGCTGTTGGATGATGAATGGAAACATCCCAATCAAATAGCTGATTGGTTGAAGAATAGTAATTTGTCTAAAGATGTGACCCATCTTAATCTTTATGGTTGTGAATTTGCGAAAGGCGAAAAAGGAAAAGCAGCTGTCAAATATCTTGAAGAAGTTTTAGCTCTTTCTATAGCAGCTTCGGATGATATTACGGGGATTGATGGGGATTGGGAATTGGAAATCGGCAAACACAATATAGTAGTACCCATAGTTGACTACCCTTACAATTTACAAACCTGTAGCACGATAGCTTCTGATAATTTCAGCTCAGGAGGTAGTTCAGGAGGTACAGGGTGGGAAAATAATTGGTCTTTCATCGACGCTAGTATTGTATCGGGAGAGTTATTCATGGAAGGAGGTGAATTAGGAACGGCAGAGCGCACAGTCAATCTATCAAGTTATACCAGTGCTGAATTAGCCTTCACCTTCAAATGTATTGATAGTTTTAGTGGATTTGAATCTCAGGATTCTGTTAGATTACAAATATCTACTGACGGGGGGACTACCTTTACCAATTATTGGTTTAGAGATGGTAATCAAATCTGTCCAACAACCAATGATAATGAAACCTATACGGAAACTGTCACCATTCCAGGAGGAAATGCCAATACGATTATTAGGTTAGAAGCCAGAACTACTGCACCTAATGAAGATGCTTATTGGGATAATATCGAAATAAGTTCTTTCCAGCCTACCGCCAAAGCTTATGCCATTCAAGCATCTTGTACCAATGGTATACCTAATGATGACGGTTATCTTCAAATTTCGGCTGTACTCAATGGAGATCGCTACCACTATTCTACGGGGAGCAGTTTTAATGATAATAGTGGATCAGATACGTATGCCAATGCACAAGTAATTACTGGTACAACTGCTCAAACCCTTAACAATTTACCCAATCCTTCCTCTGCCACCGACTATACTATTCGCCTTTACAATGGTTCTAATAGTTGTTATGAAGACATGGTCGTGACTTTACACCCCCAAGATTGCTCAATAGGTTGTGCTTGTCAGGATTATATCTATTTGAATGACTTACAAGGTGATGCCGTTCATAAATTTAAAGTTGAAAGTGATAGTACTTTAACTGAGATTCTTAATAATGATAATCCATGGTATCCTGGAGATAGCACTTCAGAACTATTGTCTCCTCATGGTATAGGAATGGATTTAAATGGGTTTTTATATATTGCTGAAGACCAATCAGGCAATATCCGTAAATTGAGTTGCGATGGAACTTTATTGCCAACTACAACATTTGAAATAGAGGCAGGAGGTTTCAATTTTGGTACAATTGGTAATTTGCTGATCGTCAATGACCCTGCGGTTATAAATGAACTTGAAGTTTTTGATCTTTGTACAGGTGAATTAAAGGGGGATATTTGCTTCAATATAACATCAGCACAAAGTTGGGGACTATATGTTGATCCAAGAACAGACACTATTTATTATACCTCTCCTTTTAATACAAGTGGCGTTTTTAAAGCTACTTTGGACGATTTAAATTCAGGTACTTGCATCGATCCTTTTCTTAGTTCAACTACTGGGATGCCTAATATTGGTGATAATTTCTTGCCAAATACCAGTATAAATCCTTATGGAATAACCACGGACATTCTAGGTAATATTTATATAGTCATGATTCCTTTCTATGGTAATACTGCAAGAGCACAAATATTAAAATACAGTCCTTCAGGCATATTATTGGCACAATCTATTCTGGACAATGACGGAGGAGATGGTACGGTAGGAAAATTTACAGCTGCGCTAGGCATTACTTACAGTGAAATCACCAATCTTCTGTATACCTCAAATGGTATATTGAATGCAGAGGAAGACTGTATTTCTGTCTTTGATACCGATTTAAATTATGTAGGAACGGGATTCCCTAATCCACCATCAGGTAGTGGGCAACTAGCGAAGGGTATCGGTATTGTTACAGAATGTTGTCCGATTAATAATAATGTGACCGTAGATACGACTCTTTGTGCGACATCAATAAATGACCAACTCTTCTTACAAGAATTAATCAACTGTGACGGGACTATATGCGAAGGAATTTGGCAAGAAGGAGCCGACAATTCAGGCATGACCTATAATTCGTGCAACAATTCTATTACGATTAATGCCTTAAATGCATGTGGCACTTTCACCCTTGAATCAGATGGTACGGGGAGCAATACACCATGTGGAGCATTTAAGGTTACTGTAAATATTTCTGTCAATGTAGTCACCGCCTCCGTGATTGCAGCAGACCAAACAATATGTGCAGGAGAAGACCCTGCTGCCTTTACAATTACGAGTCCTGCAACGGGAGGCACTTTAACCTACCAATGGCAGAGTAGTACAACTAACTGCACAATGGACTTTTCAGATATATTAGGAGCAACTAGTACCACCTATGACCCACCTGCGGGCTTAACTGATACCACTTATTACCGAGCAATTGTAACTTCTGCCAATGCAGGATGTAGTACAGGTCTTTGTGCGGATACGAGTAATTGTATAACCGTAACCGTTTTACCAAATGATGCCTCCATTTTTGCTATTTCTGCTAGTTGTGTAGATGGAATAGCTCTAGATGATGGCTACCTTCAAATTTCAAGTGTAGCAGGAGCCACTCATTACAATTATAATATGGGGAGCATTTATACAGGAAGTACGGATATTACCGATGCAACTGCTATCGATGTGAATACTTTACCATTTCAGTTTGGTACACTACCCAATCCTTCTGGTTCCCAAGACTATACTGTCAGGATTTTTAGTACCGATACAGGCTGCACTCAAGATTATACGATTACTTTACAGGAGCAGGATTGTTCCGTAGGTTGTAATTGTGAAGAATACATTTATTTGAATGAACCTGATACGGATGCGACTTTAAAGTTTCGCATCAATTCTGATGGAAGTGTCACCGAACTTTTTAATCAAACAACGGGAGGACATTGGGCAGAAGGATTGACCATTAGCCCGCATGGATTAGGTTCAGATAAGAATGGATTTTTATACATTGGAAATTCTGCAAGGGATGCTGTCACACAGCTTCCTTTGGCAGGGGTAGATAAATATACTTGTGATGGGACATTAGTGGAAGAAGATTTCCTTCCGCCACATCTTGGAGACGGCATGACTGGGGGAGCTGGCGCAGCTACAAATATTTATTCAGTCGGCAATACCCTCTACATGAATGGATGGTATGGTACCGGTTATAATGATGCTGTAATTTTTGCCTACGATCTTTGTACTAAAGACTTAATAGGCACTTATACGGTTTGTGATATGAATGATGCACTTTTGCTAGCGTGGGATTTTCATATAGACGAAGCCAATAATCGAATCATCATCAATAATTATCGTTCTGGTGGGATTGCTATTGGTGATTTGGATACTCATTTGGATGGTCCTTGTGTTCCTGTTGTGATAAATGACAATGAAAGAAGGGGTATTACGATAGATACTAGCGGCAATATTTACGTAAGAAACACGAATACGTTCACTAAATATAATAGTGCTTATGCACTCCAATACACCATTGATCTAACCGTCAATGGAGGCTCTAATGCATGGGGTATCGTATATAGTGAAACGACTGGTTATTTATATCTATCAGGAAACGACGCCGATTGTATTTCCGTCTATGACCCTGCCGATGGCAGTTATGTGATGCAAGGAGTTGTTAATCCACCAAATGCATCCGTTAATAAGGCAATTGCTATTGCTACAGAATGCTGCCCAACTAGTAATAATATCACGATTGATACCATACTATGCTCGGCGGCTGTCAACGATACATTTTTATTAAAAGAGTTGATAGGTTGCGAAGGAATTATTTGTGAAGGAATGTGGGCAGAAGGAGTCAGTAATACCGGCTTGATCTATAATTCTTGTGATAATTCTGTGGTTATCAATTCCACCAGTGCTTGTGGTACATTTACTTTAGCATCAGATGGAACGGGCAATAGCCCACAATGTGGAGCATTTAAAATTACAGTTAACATCACGGTCAACTCTTTAGACTTAACCCTTACTCAAACCAGTTGTGTAGACAATAACGACGGAACATTCACTACCAATTATGATGCAACCGTTAATTGGAACAGCCAACCTTGTACATCAGGAGAAATGATTGACGTTACTCACAATGGAGTGTCTATCGGTATGATTGACCCAAGTACAGATACCAGCCCATCGACTTTCCCTATTGCCATTGACGCAAATGGGAATGGAATACATGCTTTTAAAGCTGAATTCACGACAGCAGGATGCGCTGATAGCTTGTCTTTCAAAGCCCCTTTACCATGTCCTAATGATGTCGCCACATGTGCATCCACATCTGACTGCATTGGTGGTAACGTCTTCGAAGATTTCAATTGCAATGGCGCAGATGATATGAATGAGTCTGGCGTGCAAGGAATCGAAGTTCAAGTTTATGATTGTAATAATACTTTAGTTGGGACGAGTTATTCTGATTCAGATGGTGATTGGCAATTGTGTGGCTTGACTGATGGAACTGCCTATCGAGTGGAATTTATTTTACCTGAAAGTATTGCATGTTATGCACAACCAACGCATGTCGGAACTGATAATAATTCAGACGTGCAGTTCCTGACTGCGCCTGCATGCACACAATTTAGTATTAGCAATCCGAATGATTATTGTGTAACTGACCCATTAGTAGCAACGGCATGCTTTCTCAAAGGAAATCCAGCAAATGCAACAAGTGATGAACCTGCAATCATTGGAGATTATTTTTCAACTCGAAATAATATTACACCAATTATTCACGATAGTATTTTTGCAACTATTCAGGAAGTCGGTTCCGTATCAGGATTAGCTAATGCGAATAAAAATGCAAAGATATATATCGCTAGTGCTTTAAAAAGAGGCGCAGGATTTGGGCCTGGGGATATAGGAATAGCCACTGGTTCTTCTGGGGCGATTTACGAGTTAGATTTAGCGAGCGGAAGTGTTTCTACTTTAATAGATTTAGATCCTGCCTCTCCAAGCAATCCTAATCCAAGTCTTTTTAGCACGGGTACAAACCCACATCCCAATAGCACAACAGACTGGAATTGCGATGCCGCAAGTGTTGAATGGATTGCTCGAATGTCTTGGGGAGATATCGATATTTCACTAGATGAATCCACCCTTTATGCCATGAATCTTTTTGATCGTTCTTTGTATAAAATTTCGACAGTAGACGGTTCAACATTAGGTAAATATACCATTCCTGGTGTTGCAGGAGGTCCTGCTTGGAATACAGCAACTTGTACGAATAATCCAGATGAAGATTTACGGCCAAGTGCCCTTTATTTTAATAAAGATAATGGATTAGTTTATGTTGGAATGGTTTGTTCGGCAGCCTCAACGGGTAATGACTCAGACTTACAACTCTATGTATTTGAGTTTGACCCAGCTACAAATAGTTGGAACACTCAACCTGTCTTAGAAGGGCCAATAGATAGAACAGACTATCGTCCTTTTACTGCTTGGGATACACAAGCTAATGCTTATCCACAAGGATTCCCTCATGATAGTTTCGGCCCATTATTGACAGATATAGAATTTGTTAAAGGAGATATATTAGTTGCATTAAAAATGATTGGAGGAGAGTTAGCACCCAATGAAGCACAACAAGCCACGAGTAATACTACTTGTGATGGAGCTAATTTATATTCTAATACATCAGGATATAGTTCTAGTGGCGCTTTATATCGAGCCTGTTTTAATGGAAACGATTGGACCTTAGAAAGTGGAGGGGAACTTTCGTGTACGCCACCAGTTACAGGTTTTTCTACTAATGACGGAAAAGGTCCTGGAGATGGTTCCTACTACAATCAAGGAACAGTACACAATTATGATTTCCAAGGCTATATGGCACAATTACCTCATGAGGACACCTTATTAATTACAGGATTATCAGGTGGCCTAAGAGGTAGTGTATTGTATTTATCTCACACAGCTTTAGAATGGAGTGAATTTAATGTGGTATATGATAGAGATGCCAATCAACCAAACACTTATAACAAAAGTGGTGGTTTAGGAGATATTGAACTCCTCTGCAATTCTGCCCCACTTGAAATTGGTAACTACGTTTGGTGTGATAGTATAGAAAACGGTATCCAAGATGCCTGCGAACGAGGGATCAACAACATCCTCGTTTCTCTTTATGATAGAAATGGTTTATTAGTTGGTCAAGATACTTCCAGTAATTCTGGTCAATATTATTTTAATCAAAATAATGTAGACACAACTGGAATCAACCTCGATGGTAGTGGTATTGCAACGCCCGTTTCTGGCAATTTTACTGGAATGAGTTACAACACTCAATATTTTATTGTTTTTGGAGGTGGACAGTTCGCGACCGATGAATTTACAGTAGGCAGCAATACTTATGGTATCACTTCTATGGCAAATATCGGTAGCAATGACAATATCGATTCTGATGTAGATGGCAGTAATTTGACAACAGGTGGCTTAGGCGCACGACCAGATGGTTTGCCATTTATTGATCTAACAACTTCTGCTACGGGATGTGGTGATCATAAATATGACTTGGGAGTTACTTGTCCATTAGACATAGACTACCCAGATTATACCGATACTTGTGCGGATGCTCCATGTCATATTACTAGTGCTGATATATATTTGGGAGAAGGAGTAACAGCAGAAGAAAATGCCAATAGTAATGCAACAGCAAGTGAAGATATGGATGATGGGGTAAATATATTTCCTAGTTTGGATGTGGTACCAGGAGGAACTTTTCATTTACCTGTAACCATGTATAATAATACAGGGACAGACTCCTACTTATATGTATGGGTAGATTGGAATGGAGATGGAGATTTTATAGATCAGGATGAAGTAATTCCTTCGATTACCTACCCTATAGCAACACATAATGGAACCTTTACGAGTTTTATTTCTTTCAATGTTCCATCTGACTTAACGAATTTACAAATGGGTTTACGCTTCAGATATACTACAGATGCTAGTGCCAATGCGGTAGGACCTTGTGGAACAGGCACCTGTGCTTCGGATGGTGAGGTGGAAGATTACGTAATTCCTATAAACTGTAAAGCTAAGATATGTTTACCTGTTACACTTATTAAAGGAGAGTAATGGTGACTTACTTTTCCAGATTCTAACGTTTACTAAAAATATTTGGACAATTCTTGAGGATTGTCCAAATATGCCACCCAAGTCGGGCAACCCACCAAGGGGATTGTCAATACCATAATACGCTATTTCTTCCTAAAAGTGTATGGTAAGGAATTTAATTCTTACTCCCATATTTTTTTGCTACGTAACTATTCCCTTTTATATTTGTAAAAATAAGGTAACTTTTACCATTAGTTTTAATCAAATAACGATCAAATATTTTAATGAAAAAAACACAGTCCTACATTAAAAAAAATAAAAAAAGATTCTTAGACGAATTATTAGATTTATTAAAAATTCCTTCCATCAGCGCCGACCCGAAGTATAAAAAAGCCATGTTCAAAACGGCTGATTTTGTAGCTAAGAGCTTGAAGGATGCTGGTGCGGACAATGTAGAAATTTGCCCTACACCTGGGTATCCTGTTGTCTACGGGGAAAAATTAATTGATCCTAAGAAACCGACTGTATTAGTATACGGTCATTATGATGTACAACCACCTGATCCCCTAGACCTATGGACATCTGGCCCTTTTGAACCTGTTATTAAAAAGACAAAAATCCATCCAAAAGGGGCTATTTTCGCTAGAGGCTCTGCTGATGATAAAGGACAATTTTATATGCATGTCAAGGCATTTGAAGCGATGATGGCGACAGATAGCTTACCGTGTAATGTAAAATTTATGATAGAAGGAGAAGAAGAAGTTGGTTCTGATAATCTAGGTCCATTCTGCAAAGCAAATAAGAAAAAATTGGCCTGCGATATGGTAATGATTTCTGATACGTCCATTATTGCTAATGATTGTCCATCTATTAGTGTTGGCTTAAGAGGATTGAGTTATGTGGAAGTGGAAGTAACCGCAGCGAATAGAGATTTGCATTCTGGTGTATACGGAGGTGCAGTAGCTAATCCGATCAATATTTTGAGTAAAATGATTGCCTCTATGCATGATGAGAATAATCATATTACTATTCCTGGATTTTATGATGCCGTAGAAAAAATTAGTCGAAAGGAACGCAAAGCCATGAACGAGGCGCCATTTGATTTAACAGCATATAAAAAAGATTTAGAGATAGATAAGGAACATGGGGAAAAAGGCTTTACTACTTTAGAGCGTACCTCTATCCGTCCTACTTTAGATGTAAATGGTATCTGGGGAGGGTATATCGGAGAAGGGGCTAAAACGGTCCTTCCATCTAAAGCTTTTGCAAAGATTAGTATGCGTTTGGTACCTAACCAAAAACATGAAAAAATCACGAAGCTTTTCACTAAGCATTTCAAAAAAATTGCCCCGAAATCTGTTAAGGTAAAAGTAACGCCACATCACGGTGGAGAAGCGGCTGTCACGCCAACTGATTCTGTAGAATATTTAGCCGCAGCTAAAGCGATGGAAGATACTTTTGGTAAAACACCTATTCCACAGAGAGGCGGAGGCAGTATTCCTATTGTCGCATTATTTGAAAAAGTATTGGGTGTCAAATCTGTGCTTATGGGATTTGGTCTAGATTCTGACGGCTTGCATTCTCCTAATGAGCATTATGGTTTGTTTAATTATTATAAAGGAATAGAAACGATTCCTTATTTTTTCCAGCATTATGCGGAGATGAAGAAGTAATGCGGATTGCCAATCCGCTTCATCTTTCGTGAGTAGTATATAACGGATTAGCAATCTGTTTTACTTATCCGCCTTGCCTTTTGTAAATAGAGGGCATGGCGGATTAACAATCCGCCTTACAATGAGAAAAGTTGATACAACGGCCCTATATGATATGGATTTAAATCATTGGGTCAGAAAAGTAGAGGAAATCTTTATGGTCGGTCTCAGTGATTTCGGTCAAAAATTTATTGGAGAAGTCTCTAACATTAGTGAACTACCCAAGATCGGACAGATATTGGAATTAGGAGCAATGTATGGAGTCCTTGAATCCGATAAAGCAGCCAATGAAATTCATCTACCCATAGGTGGAAAGGTGGTAGCCATTAATGAGCAATTATTCCAAACACCGCATTTAATTAATGAAGATTGTTATGGGGAGGGTTGGATAATAAAATTGACAGCAGTTAATCCGCAAGAATTAGCGGCTTTACAGTCTGCTGAAATGTATGCTACTGCGGTTGGTAGTTTTTTTAATAAGTAATAGGTAGTAAGTAAAAGGTAATAGGTACTGACACACAATTGCTATTACTTTTCGGGGCGTTTATTTTTTAGGCTTACCTGCTCGCCGCAACATCTTGATTTGGGTATTATTATTTTGAAATCGCTTTGTTCCCACCCAAATAGCTAGGTCATCAGAATTAGAAGAAAACTGTATTTTCCATTGGTTATAATTCGGTCGCTCTCCACCCTCCAATACCGTTAAAATATCTTTTCCTTCATCGTATACCCAAGTTCCTGCATGCCCTTCTTCTTCGTAGAATCCTGTTAGGACGGTATTATCTGGATTAAATTGAATCCACTTTCCTTTATATGCTTTCTGCTGCTCTGGCTTGCCTACTACGATAGCTGTTTCATAATGCCATATCCCTTCTGTCATCTTTTTTTTGATATAAGCTGTTAAGGGCCGTTGTTGGGTAATTTCTGCAGGATTTGGTGCGGCTGTATTCGTTAAGGTGGATTTTGCTTTTTCGGTAAAGCTTGATGGCGGTACTTCTTCTTTTGTGGCAGATTGTTTGATAGGCTCCTTTTTTTCTGTAGCTGTATTGGTCGTATCTAGACAACTAGCTAATAATAAAAGCGTAAAAATTAGAAGGGAAAATTTCATGGGTATTATTATTAAGATGTTTATTTTTCTAGGAGTAGAAGTCGGCGATACTTTAAAAAGTATCGCCCACTTTGTCCACAAACCATAAACGACAGCCATTTTGAAAATTTATGCCATCTTTCGCTATCCTCAAACCGCTACACGCCCCTCCCCTTTCAACTCCAAAGCCTTACCCGCCAAATTAATAGCAACTGACTCTTTAGATAAATTTTCAAGAATCGTCTCTGTTGGCGTTACTTTTACAAGAATCGTCTTTCCTCTAAACTGTATTTTGAAAGAGACTGCCTTCCAGGAAGTTGGCAAAAATGGATTAAAGTGAAGGGTATTATCATACACGCGCATACCACCAATACCTTTTACAATCGCCATCCAAGTTCCAGCCATACTCGTAATATGCAGTCCATCCTCTGTGTCATTATTATAATCATCTAAATCTAGTCGAGCAGTTCTTAAATACATTTCATAGGCCTTCTCTTGCTTGCCCAATTTAGCCGCAAGGATCACATGTACACATGGAGACAAAGAAGATTCATGCACCGTAAGCGGTTCGTAGAAATCGAAGTTACGCTGGATAGTTGGCAAATCAAATTTTTCTTCAAAAAAGTAAATTCCTTGTAAGACATCCGCTTGCTTAATATAACAGGAACGCAGTACTCGATCCCATGACCATTTTTGGTTCAGTGGTCGATCTTCTAGACGGAGCGCAGATACGGGTTCCAATGCTTTTTCCAGAAAACCTTCTTGTTGTAGAAAAATGCCTCTTTCTTTATCTTCTGGCAGGTAAATATTGGAACGAATAGCCTTCCAATTGGCTAGCTCTTCTGCTTCTTTAAAATCAATCTTTTCTTTTAGGGCTTTATATTTATGAGGCGCTTTTGATTGTACATAAGCGATAGCTTCTGTAGCATATTCCAAACACCAAGCCGCTATGTAATTCGTATACCAATTATTATTGACATTATTTTCATACTCATTAGGACCCGTCACACCATGCATTACATATTGGTTCCTAGGTGCAGAAAAGTGTACACGTTGTGCCCAAAATCTGGCAATAGCAATCAATACTTCCGCTCCATAATCTATCAAATAATCCTTATCGCCCGTGTATCGAATGTAGTCGAAAATCCCATAAGCAATCGCTCCATTTCTATGAATTTCTTCGAAAGTAATTTCCCATTCATTATGGCATTCCTCGCCATTCATCGTTACCATAGGATATAAAGCAGCGCCTTTATCAAAACCTAACTTAGCTGCATTCTCAATCGCTTTCTCTAAATGTTTATATCTATAGATCAATAAATTCTTAGCTACTTTCTCTTCTGTAGTTGCCAAATAAAAAGGCAAACAATAAGCTTCTGTATCCCAATAGGTGCTCCCCCCATACTTTTCACCAGTAAACCCCTTAGGTCCGATATTCAAGCGCTCGTCTACTCCCGTAAATGTTTGATTCAGATGAAAAATATTAAAGCGAATGGCTTGTTGGGCAGCTATATCTCCTTCGATGATGATATCACTATCTTCCCACTTCTTTGCCCAAGCTTTTTGTTGAGCTTTTAACAATTTTGCAAAACCTATTTGTTGTGCTTGTTTGACTTTAGCTTTGCAACGGTCTAATAAATCTTTCGGCAGATGATTCAGCGAAGCAAGTATCGCTACATATTTGTACACGACAATCGGTTCTCCTTTTACAACAGGTACGTCTACACTTGCGCCCGCATACATTCCTGTTTTAATTTTTGAGGTTTTCAACTTGCCGATATTTCCTTTTTGGGCAATCTCAAACTTCATACCCGTAGCCACTTGAAAACCCGTTTTCTTAGTTTCTGCAATAACAAAAGCTCGCGTATTTTTAACAACTACTTTGACTGGATTCCAAAACGTTTCTTCCCAATTTGCATCTTCATTTTTCACATCCCCATTCAGATAAGGTGTTACGTTAATGGTCCCCGAAAAATTCATAGGGGTTACCGCATATCGAATCGCCCCAATCTCGTCATCAACGATACTACAAAAGCGTTTGCTTTCTACCTTCACTTTTTTCCCACTCTTCGTCGTTGCAACAAATGACCGTTGAAGATAGCCTTCTTTCATATTTAGCACTCTTCGGAATTTGGCCACTTTACAGCTTGCTAAATCCAAACTCTTTCCATCTATCTCTATATCTATCCCAATCCAATTGGTTGCATTTAAGACTTTAGCAAAATACTCTGGATACCCATTCTTCCACCATCCTACTTTTGTTTTATCAGGATAATAGACACCCGCTACATAACTCCCTTGCAAAGAGTCTCCTGTATAGTTTTCTTCAAAATTAGCCCGCTGTCCCATTCGACCATTCCCTATACTAAAGATACTTTCTGAAATCCGATTGTACTCGGGCTTGAACCCTTTTTCTATGATGGACCATTCGTCGTGCTGTAGATATTCTTTCATAATATTTTTTCTGTGATAACTGTTTTTTAAAGAACAGAGAAGCGAGAGCAGAGAATAGAGACAGAGTATGTTCAAAAATGATAAAATTTCGTTCCTTAATCGAAATACATCTCGCTCGCTGCTGGCGCAAAGGCTATGCTTGTGCCTCCTATCAAAAAAGGCTGTGCCTTTAATAAAAAAACTGGCTTAGGGT
>CALJIY010000560.1 GCA_937973945.1 uncultured Saprospiraceae bacterium
TTGAGACGGCCTATTTGACAATTAACTAAAGGTATGGGGCCATAGTCTTTTATAACTTTTATATGTCCATTTAGTTGGCTATTCAAAATGGTCAAAGTAGAATCCAACCCTTCGTGAATATTAGCAGGCATAAAGGATTCACTAGAATTTCTAGAAAACGTTCGCAAACTACTTACAATACTAACCGTTCGTTCTGTACCTCTTTCAATACCAGCTAATAAGCCATTGATTTCTTTTTGAAGTAATTGAACATCCATTTGTTTTCCAACCAACATTAGCTCCTTAATGCCATTTTTTAAATCCTGATGATTCTCTAAAGCTTTAACTTTTTGTAATACATTTTGGACATCCTCGAAGTCCATTTTTAAAGCTTGAACATTAGAAGAAATAAAGTTAATTGGATTATTTATTTCATGTGCAATACCCGCCGTTAATTGACCTAAGGAAGCCATTTTTTCAGAAGTTAATAATTGATCTTGGGTATCTCTCAGGGTCGTTAATGTTTTTTCTAGTTCCTCTTTTTGATTTTCTAATTGTTGGGTACGCTCCTTGACGGTTTTCTCTAGCTGTATTTGATCTCTTTGTAATTGTCGAACCCTAGTTTTAAAAATCAAATAACTAAGTCCTAATAATGCTAATAAAGCACCTAATTTAAAATACCAAGTTTGTAGTAGGGTAGGTTCAATGACTACTTTCAATTTAGTAGGCTCATCATTCCATACGCCATCATTATTGGCTGCTTTGACCATGAAGGTATAATCACCTGGATCGAGGTTGGTGTAATCCGCAGAATTATTACCACTAGACCGCCAAGTAGCATCGAAATTGTCTAGCTTATATACATAAGAATTTTTATGTGTTTGCGTATAGTTGAGCGCAACATATTCAAAAGATATTACTTTGTCATCCGAAGATAACACGACTTCTTTTGCGACACTAATATGCTCTTCTAATTTGGAATCTGGGCGAATTGGAACGGATTCATTTAATAGCTTAAAATCTGTTAGAATAACTTTTGGAGGGGTTTTATTAGAAGCTAATTCGCTTGGGTTGAAAATATTGAGTCCATCTCTACCACCAAAGAATAATTCGCCTTTTGAGTTTTTATAGCTTGCATTACTATTGAATTGACTAGATTGGAGTCCATCTTGGTAGTTATAATTCTTTACATTGTCTTTTACTAGAGTAGGATTAAATTTAGTGATGCCTTTGTTTGTACTTAACCATAGATTTCCTTCCTCATCTCCTCTAATGGCATGAATGGTATTATCTGCAAAACCATTTTTCACATTAAAAGTTTCGAATGTAACTGTATTGCCAGATTGTACCGCTTTGTTTAATCCTCCGGGGGTGCCCACCCAAATAGTTCCATCTTCATCCTCATATAAAGAATAAATTAATTCATTGTTAATGCCAGACTTAGCTTGGAAACGTTCAAACCTTCCTGTCTTCTTATTGAAGCGGTTTAATCCTTTTTCAGTCCCTACCCAAATACGTCCTTGCTGATCTTCTAAGAGACAACGAATAAAATCATTACTGATTGAAGAAGATTTATTTTCATCATGAAATAGATAGCGTACTTTATCTCTATTTCGACTCAGAATATTTAGTCCTTTTTCTGTACCAACCCATAATTGTCTTTTGTTATCTTCCAGTAAACAACGGATGGATGGATGAGAAAGAGATAGGCTACGTTTTTGCTGAGAAAAACGTTTGACTCGATATTTTTTTTCTGGAGAGATCACGTCAAGACCATTAGAAGTTCCTACCCATATATCTTTACTCTTATCTTGTAAAAGGCATTGGACGTGGTCGCTAGAAATACTACGTTCTACATAATAGTCGTGATGATAATAATCAATCTGATCTCTACTAGCATTTATTTTGTTGAGCCCCTTATAAGTGCCTACCCAAACATTTTCTTCTGCATCTTCAATAATACTAAAAACCATTTGGTCACTTAGATTATTACCTGCTATTTTACGACTTTGATAATGGGTGAATTTTTGAATGCCTGGATCTATTTTATTAATGCCATTAAAAGTGCCGATCCAAATTAATCCCGTTCTATCTTTATGTAAAGCCAATAAGGAATTGTCACTAATACTATAAGGATTGAGATTTTCTATTTGGTAAGAAGCAAATTGAGTGCTGGTGCTTTTTAGATCCATTATATTTAGACCACCTTCTTCTGTAGCTAATAATAAGTGCCCATTATTATCTTCTTCTAAATCCCAAATAGTATTAGATTGCAGATTGCCAGGTATTCCTTTTTGTCCTTGAAATACTTTGTAAGTATTGGTTACCCTATCAAATAGTAATAAGCCTTTTTCTCTAGTTGCTAACCAAAAATTATTATTACTATCCTCTAAAACATCAGAAATGCTTATGTTTAGTAATTGTTCAGGCTCTTCAGGATTGTATAAAACGGAGGTAAATTGCTTGGTCGCTGGATCATAATATTGCAGCCCGTCTAGACCAAAAAAACCAACCCAAAGTTTACCCTGCTTATCTTGGTATAGCCTTCGTACATTATTGCCAGCAATACCACTCCTTGGAACGCCATTATCTCCTACATAAAAGCTTTGAAAAGAAGGTTTTTCATAGTCAAATAAAACCAAGCCCTTCTTCGTAGCAATCCAAAGGTTATTATCCTTATCCTCTAATATATCTTGAATGTAATTTTGGGCTTCATTGCTGGACCCATTTTTCTGGAAAGTATATCGTTGAAAATAATCTTGAGCTCTATCAAATAGATTGAGGCCATTCTCTGTTCCCACCCATAGATTACCTTGACTATCTTCGTAAATCTTGGTAATGTTACTACTACTTAAACTAGAAGAATCACTTGCTTCATGGAAGTATTGGATAAAGTTTTTACCATCATATCTATTTAAGCCATTCACGGTGCCAAACCATAAAAAGCCTAAGGTGTCTTGTTGGATACACTTTACGGTTAATTGCGATAAACCTTCATTGGAAGAGTAGTGCTCAAATTTGATCGTATTGATTTGAGCCAATACTAAAAAGGGCAAGCTTATTAGAAAATAGCTCAATAAAGCCTTAAATGCCTTCATTTTGTTTAGTCTGTAGGCTTGTTTAGAAACAAACCTTATGTCTTTTGTAGAATTGATAGTTGGTAAAACAGTCAATGGCTTCATTAAACAGCGGGTTGGCTAAAAGTGTCATTTAGACAACACATTATCTGGATGTCAATATTATAGAAAATAAAGATAACAAGGAAATTCTGATATCCAATTCACTACTCGAATTACCGACTTCACTGAATTTCTCTCTTTTTTCTGTTAAAATAGCCTTCGTATTAAAGACAGAATTGACATTTTTTATACATATAACGACAAAAGTTACTAACTTTATTGGCAAAGATTCGATATAAGTATAGTACATAAACCTGAACAAAAGCAACAAATTATTTTCTACCACTACCTTTAGGTAGTTGGATGACTAAACAACCACCCATGAGAGTTACATTTATTCTACTAGCCTTTTTTATGGCTCCTATTCTAGGATACAACCAAGCTACACCAGAACCCGCTCCAAATTTCACGGTGATGTCCTCACCGACTAATTCACATAGACTTTATGAAGACTTTCTTGATCAAGGAAAAACAGTGGTACTAGAACTGTTCTTTGTGGATTGTCCTCCTTGTAATGCTTTTGCTCCTTTTATGAACGGTCTATATGATGAATGGGGGCATGGGGAAGAAGATGTTGCATTTATTGCATTGAATGTCAGAGATACAGACAATTTTATGGATGTTGCAGAATATCAAACGAAGCATGGACACGATTGGCTAGCAATAAGTAAAGAAGGCGAGAGTTTGGAAGCTATTATACCTTATACAAATGGCACCTACGGGATGTACTTAGGAACGCCCACTCTTGTGGTCATTGCTCCAGATGGTACGGTTAATTATAGACCTAATGGAACGAATTTAGATAGCCTCGGATATATGCAATTGGATTCTGCTATAATGGCAACAGGTGCAGAGCATTATGTCTCTTTAGAGATTCCTATGCCACTAGCAGATATTACTTGTTCAGGTACGCTCCCTCCAAAAGAAGATATATGGACAATTAGTACTAGTAATTGCGGAACTACTTATCCAACCATCTCTTCTACCGATCCTTATGAGGAAGATATATGTAATGGTTATACAATTACTTACCGTTGGAGATCAACTGGTGTTTGTGGATATAGAAGAGACATAACGACAGCGTTACAGGTACTACCTGATACGGAACCACCTACTTTTAATGAATCGCCTCCAAGTAGCTTGCCCACTATTCGTTCAGGAGAACCATCTCCACCACAAGATAGTTTGACAGCCTTTGACAATTGTAGTTCTGCTATTGTAACCCATCATGTGGATACAATAGGTTATTCCTGTTGTGAGGCATATACCATTGCCTATCGATGGGTCGCTACAGATGAATGTGGTAACAGCGCAGAAGAAGAAGTAAGGTTTGTGGTTCGTCCTAGTGCTGTCCCACCAAGTTTTGAGCAAGATCCTACACCGATCGCAGATATAGGATGTCTGGATACGTTACCTACTCAAGAGACATTAACAATTGCAGGAGGACAATGTGGCACTGGCACGGTAACGGCATCAATAGATGATTATGTAGTAGATATTTGTAATGGATATACCGTTACCTATCGTTGGGTGGCTACCAATGCTTGCGGCAGAACAGCAGAAAAGACCTTAGATATCAAAGTGCTTCCTGATATGGATGGCCCTGTGTTTGATCAAGAACCAATGGTACTTACTAATATTAGTTGTAACGAAGCTTTTCCAATTCAAGAAACATTAACAGCTACAGATGCTTGTGGCGGCCCTGTAATGATAACATCCTCTGTTGATGAATACGCAGATCTTTGTAATGGACTAGTGACTGTTAGGTATCGTTGGGTAGCGGCAGATTCTTGTGGTAATACCACAGACAAAATAGTGAGTTTCAATGTAGTAGATTCATTGGTTACAGAGGTAGGCCCAAGTATCGTTGATGGCATAAAAACACTAGATGATCAAGGAATACCAAATGTAGATTTAGTTTTTTCTGGTGGAATTGATACGACTATTACCACTTCAGAAAATGGACAATTTTTAACACCAGATATACCGGATAATGGAGCTTTTATTGTTACCCCGGAAAAAAATAGTAGCATATTAAATGGTCTAACTACTTTTGATTTAGTAATTATAAGAAAACATATTTTAGGGACAGAACCATTTGCCAATGCTATTCAAGAAGTTGCTGCAGATGCGAATAAATCTAATAGTGTTACTACGTTTGATATCGTTTTATTGCAACAAGTGATTTTAGGTATAGAGACAACACTCCCAGCAGGATCTTGGCGATTTTTCCCAGATGCAATTGAATTTAATTCGATAAGTGATTTAGTAGATTTGGCTTTTACAGGGGTCAAAATAGGAGATGTAAATAACTCTGCCGATCCCAATGGACCTTTCAATGCTTCAGAGCCTCGCTCTTATGCGCGTACGATAGATTTATTCGTACCAGAACAGGCCGTCAAAGTAGGAGATATAATAAAAGTGCCATTTTCTTTGAATAAGGTATCGCCTTTATTGGGCTTTCAATTTACTCTAGATTTTGATGCTACGGCACTACATTACGAAGGTATACATGAAGTAGCGCTTCCTAATTTTAAAGCAACCAATATGAATACCCGTCAAAAAGATAGAGGTCAATTAGCATTTAGTTGGTTTGATGTACAGGAGCATGCTTCCAATGATTTGTTTACCTTAGCGTTTAAAGCTTCACAAGAAGGACAACTAAGCGATTTTCTAAAACTTAGTTCCTCTTTGACAATGGCAGAAGCCTATGTTGCCAATACGGAAGAAATAGTAAATATTAATTTAGATTTTATAGAGTCAACTTTACCTGTGAATACTACATTAGTCCTAACACCAAATCCTACAGGTGATGGAATCACTAATTTGAAAATGTCTATAGCTAAGCAGCAAATATTACATATTGAAATACTAAGTACGAATGGTCAGTTGATGACTTCTATGACTTATAGAGCAAATACTGCTGGCCCACAGCAAATCTCTTTACCGACAACTACTTTACCCACAGGTGTTTATTTTGTAAGTGTTAAAGAGCAGGATGGCATAATGAAGTATGCTAAATTAGTAAAGGAGTAGATTGCTATTTCGCCGTTCCTACTCCAAAAAAAAACAAAAAAGATATTATGAATAAGATGATTCTCTTTTTATTGCTTTTTGGTTTTACTGCAAGTTATGGTCAACCAGCACCAGATTTTAAGATTACCACTTCTAAAGGAGTGGAGATAAATCTTTATGCAGATTATTTAGATCAAGGCAAAACAGTGGTACTAGAATTGTTCTGGGAAGGATGTCCGCCTTGTAATTCTTTTGCTCCTTTATTAGGAGATCTATACAAAGATTGGGGAGATGGAAATGGGGATGTGGAGTTTATCGCTTTAGATATATTAATGAATGAAACAGATGCGGATGTTAATACCTTTCAAGAAAGACATGGGCATACTTGGCCAGGGGCAAGTGCCGAAGGGGGGAGCTTAGAAGCTATAGCTCCTTATACTGCTGGAACATCCTATGGTACTTATTTAGGCACACCTACTATCGTCATTATTGCTCCTGATAGAACAGTGACTTACAATGTGAATGGGTTTATGCGAAATGATAATGGAATTGCCATATTGGATGAGGCTATAACAGCTACAGGTGCAAAAAAAATAGAAGCAGTTGCGACTACTACCGTAGCAGGCAACGTACAAAATAGTAGCCAGGTGGGAATTGGGAATGTAGCGTTAAAATTTTCAGGTGCTGCAGATGTTGTCGTTATTACAGAGGCAGACGGCCTTTTTTCTGTTTCTGATTTACCGGTTGAACAAGCTTATACAATAACGCCAGAAAAAAATACAGCGATTGATAATGGCGTAACAACCTTTGATCTAACCCTGATAGGAAAGCATATATTAGGACTAGAACCATTTACGGATGAAACACAAATAATATCAGCAGATGTTAATTTGTCTGGCGCTGTGACCACCTTCGATATTGTATTACTTAGACGAGTTATTTTAGGAATTGATGAAACGCTCGCTGCTGGCTCTTGGCGATTTATTCCTGAAAAACTAGAATTAGCTTCCTTAAATGATTTGAGTGAATTATCTTTTGTAGGCATTAAAATTGGAGATGTGAATAACACTGCAGATCCGTCCGTTTTTCGAGCTGGTGAGGCTCGGTCATCCGCTACACCGATTACTATCTCCGTAAAGAATAAACCTATTCAAGCAGGGGATATTGTTGAAGTACCATTTTCCGTAACAGAAGAGATGGATTTATTAGGCTTTCAATTTACCTTAGATTTTGATCCAGCAAGTTTGCAATTATTAGGGCTATCAGAAACGGCGATACCAAATTTTGGGGATACGAATATCAATACGCGGCATCAAGAAAAAGGGCAGGTTTCTATGAGCTGGTATGATTTATCAGATGCATCGGTGACAGATTTATTTAGTTTAACATTTAAAGCGACTCAATCAGGCACTTTAAACGATTTACTAGAAATAAGTTCAGCTATTACACCTGCAGAAGCTTACACTAGGAATGAAGATGTTGTGGATATTGATTTAGCATTTACAACGGATGTAATCACTACCTCTACAATAAAAATTAGTCCTAATCCTGTCAAAGATGGAGCCTCTACTATTTCTGTATACACAGATCAAAACAGTACCTTAGCCTTAGAAATAGTTGGTATGGATGGGCGTGTTTTACAAACGTTTTCTTATATCGCACCAGAGAAAGGAACGCACCGTATTCCCTTGATAACGACTAACCTGGAGGCAGGTGTATATGTGGTGAATGTAATGGCAGATGGAGGGCTTTTGGCACGTGCTAAATTTATTACACAATAAGACCATGATAGGGTTGATTTTTCTGATTACGTTGACTGTGATGTTAACTATCTTGATTTTTTGATTGTCTATATGACGTTGATATTGTCAACATCTAAATCCACGCAATCAGCAGATCAATATAAAGTCAATATTTAGATCCGCGTAATCAGAAAAATCAAACTAATCAAGGTCCAGTTTCCTTATCAATCCCCTCACCATCTTCCGATTAGATTTCTTCTTCTCTCCAAATAGTTCCTGCGCCTTTTTCGTAAAAAAAGAGTGATTATCTAAGAATTTAATATTTGCTTTATACCACTCTATATCCATAAATTGCTGATCTAAAAAAGTATCCAATTCCGTTCTTAAATTAGTAATCGTCCGAAGATATTGTCCTTGTCCAACATTATTTAAATCGGCATCTTTAATAATCTCTTCTAATAAATTAGTAGGGGCTTGTTGAATACGAGTAGCACCAATTAAGGCTTGAACTTGTTTAATAAGGGAGGCAGGATAGTGGTATCGGTGGAGAAAATCGGAAGCCATTTCTTGGCTAACAGTTTCATGTCCTGTATAAACTTTTATATAACCCAGATCATGAAATAAAGTAGCTAGTTCTAAAACTTCTAATTCAAGAGGGGTGGCTTGATAATGTTTGGCGAGCAGTAGTGCAACCTCTCTAACTGATTGCGTATGGGCTTCATCATGGTACAGCAATTTAGAAGACATCTGCTCTTTGAAGAGCAAGTCTGTATAGTCTGCAGCTAGCTGTACAATGTTTTTTTGCATATGAAAATTTCAAGAGAGCGTTCAAGACAGAACTTTTAAACCATCTCTATTTCGTTTCTACTATTTCAAATTTACAATTTTATTCTGAAGTTGCCTAGAATACCTTGAAGTTGTTTAAGAATGTAGTTTAGCAGCGAAAATTTGTAGTGTGAGGTTCTGAAGGTTAGTTTTTTAAGTTGCATAGCAGGGCTATGGAACTAGAAAAAGTCGTTTTCGGGTTCTTACGATACAGATTTGCAGACCTGAAATATATTTTTAAACAACTTCTACATACTCCTATCCTTTCCTATCCCTTCTTGCTAGATTTAAACAATTCATAGCAATTATACTGACATTCCAAAGGCCCATTAAATAATGTTTTCCTAACACTAGGTTTTAGGCCTAATTGTTTCAGCGCTTTTCCATTAGAAGAGATCATCCATAAAGTATACCCTGCTAGTTTATCTTTTATGACATAGCCTAGATCTTTATAAAAAGCAGTGACATCTTCCAAAGCCATTCGTTCATCATAGGGTGGATTAGTAATGACAATTGCTTTTTCTTCTGCCAATTCTAAATCTTCTATCGCAATTTTTTCGATTTCAATAGACCCTTCCAATTCTGCTGCTAAGATATTCTTCGTACTAGCTTTGACCGCTCTAAAATCTTTATCAAAACCTAAAATGGGTACCTCACATTCCATCATTCTTTCTTCCGCCTCTCTTTTTACTGTTTCCCAAAGTTCACGATCAAAGTCTTTCCACTTCATAAAACCAAACTGTCTGCGCTGTACTTGAGGAGGAATATTATGTGCATACAATGCTGCTTCTGTCAAAATCGTACCAGAACCACACATCGGATCGATTAAAGCACAATCCTTTTGCCAGCCAGACTCCAAAATCATCCCTGCTGCCAATACTTCATTGATTGGCGCCTCTACAGTGTCTAACCTATACCCTCTTTTGTGCAAAGATTCGCCAGAGGCATCCCAGGCCAGCGTACAAACATTATCAAAACCCAAATGAAGATTAATCCGAAAATCAGGATTAATTTTATCAATACTAGGTCGTTGTCGATCATGTACCTCCCTAAAAGAATCTACAATCGCATCTTTGGCTTTCAGCGCCAAATATTGAGAATGATTTAAATATTTAGAGGCAGTCACGGCATTTATGACAAAGGTTTGATCTAGATTAAAGAAACTAACCCAATCCATATCCTTTATCATCTTATACAAATGATTTTCATGCTTTGTTTTAAAGCTATGGAAGGGCTTTAGTATACGTAGGGCGGTCCGTAATTCGTAAACAGATCTATATAATAGCTTCTGGTCTCCTTCGTAAGAAACAGCTCTTTTTAGTACTTTGACATCTTTCCCTCCTAAGGCTTTTATCTCTTTGGCTAGTACCTCTTCTAAACCATGAAAGGTTTTGGCGATTATTTGCAATGTGAATTGTGTTAATAACTT
>CALJIY010000561.1 GCA_937973945.1 uncultured Saprospiraceae bacterium
ATTAGGGGCTTATGGCTATGATGCTGGACTAGCGACCCAAAGCAGGGAAGCTATACAGGGTATCAAAATGTCTGTGAGTATCTATGCGGCTATACCATTCCTATTGTCTGTTGGCTTGCTATTCTTTTATGAAATTAATAAGAAAATGGAAACTCAAATTGAACAGGATTTATTGACTCGAAGAGCTGCGGATTAAGTTATATTTTCTTAAAAAATCTAATAAACCAAAATCATGAAATACATTCTTTTCATAGGCACTTTAATAGCATTTGTAGCTTGTCAGAACCAAGCTGATAATCAACAAGCCCCAAGCAAAGTAGAGGGATTAAAAGAAGCCCTCTCTGCTGATTTTTTTATAGGCACTTCTCTAAATACCAGTCAGATTTATGAAAAAGATAGTGTAACAAATTCGCTTATAAAAAAACATTTTAATGCGATCGTTGCAGAAAATTGTATGAAGTCTGAGGCCATCCATCCAGAAAAGGAAAAATATTATTGGGAAGAAGCAGATGCTTTTGTCAACTATGGCATCAACAATAACATGCACATTACAGGGCATACGCTTGCTTGGCATTCTCAAACACCACCTTGGTTTTTTGTGGATGATAGTGGGAATGACGTTGATCGAGAAGAAATGATTGCTCGGCTAAAAAGTCACATTACAACAATTGTAAGTCGATATAAAGGGAAAGTACATAGTTGGGATGTTGTCAACGAAGCCATCAATGATGACGGAACAATTCGGGAAAGTAAATTTTATAAAATTATTGGGGAAGATTGGGTAGAATTGGCCTTTCAATTTGCTGCCGAAGCAGATCCAGAGGCAGACTTGTATTACAATGACTATAATATGTCTAGGCCAATTAAAAGTAAAGCGGTGTACGAGATGGTCAAAGCGATGCAAGCTAAAGGAATTAAAGTAGATGGTATTGGCATGCAAGGCCATGTTAACTTTAGGGAAGATGATCCTACTTTAGCGGATTTTGAAAATAGTATTGTCATGTTAGCGGAATTGGGAAAGGTGCTAATAACAGAGATGGACATCACTATTTTACCTTGGCCAGAAGATCTGAATACAGCCGCCGAAGTTTCCATTGAATCGGAATACCACGAAGCAATGAATCCGTATCCAAATGGACTTCCAGATTCTATGTCGGTTAAACTAACCAATCGCTACCTATCTTTTTTTAAATTATTTCAAAAACATAAAGATAAAATATATCGAGTAACTACTTGGGGCGTGAATGATGCACAAACTTGGAGAAATTACTGGCCGATTAAAGGGCGAAGCGATTATCCACTATTATTCAATCGAGATAATTCTCCTAAACCTGTTGTAGATAGTTTACTTGCTACTGCTAATAAAACGAATCCATGAAAAATAAAATTAGACACCTAGTAAAGCACCTATATACAGCTGATCCATCGGCACACGTTTTTGAAGGAAAGATTTATATCTATCCCTCACATGATATTGATGCAGGGATTCCCTTTAATGACAATGGCGATCATTTCGGGATGAAAGATTACCATGTTTTTTCTATGGACGATATAGATGGAAAAGTAAAAGACCATGGCATTGCACTAGATATCGCTGATGTCCCTTGGGCCAAACGGCAAATGTGGGCACCTGATGCCGCTCATAAAGATGGTAAATATTATTTTTATTTTCCAGCAAAAGATAAGGAGGACATTTTCAGAATTGGGGTGGCAGTTGGGGATCGACCAGAGGGTCCCTTTATAGCCCAACCTAATGCCATTAAAGGAAGTTTTAGTATTGATCCTGCTGTTTTTCATGACAGTAAATCTGGCGACTATTTCATATATTTTGGTGGGCTATGGGGCGGCCAACTCCAACGATACAAAACGGGAACTTATATAGAGGACGATGGCGAACCCGCAGATGATGCGCCTGCACTTTGTCCTAAGGTTGCAAGAATGACGGATGATCTGTTGGAATTTGCAGAAGCGCCAAAAGATATACTAATTCTCGATAAATCTGGAGATCCTATAAAAGCAGGAGACCACAATCGACGTTTTTTTGAGGCTGCTTGGTTACACGAATATAATGGCAAGTACTATTTTTCCTACTCTACGGGCAACACGCACATGCTTTGCTATGCCATCGGAGATAGTCCATACGGACCCTTTACCTATGGAGGAGTGATCATGACACCTGTGGTAGGTTGGACGACCCATCATAGTATTTGTGAGTTTAAAAATAAATGGTATTTATTTCATCATGATAGTAAACTTTCTGGCGGGGTCACTCATTTAAGAAGTATGAAAGTGGCAGAAATTACCTATCGACCAGATGGCACTATTGACATATTGGATGGGATGATGGAGTAGAAAAGTATAAAGCAAAAAAAGATGACCATTTATTTAATCAGGCACGGAGAGGCAGCACAAGCATGGGACCAAGCAGCCGATCCTATTTTAAGCGCCAATGGAATAGACCAAGCCAAAACATTAGCAGAAGAATATCTTCCAATAATCGAAAATAAAGGGTTTCAATTAATAAGTAGCCCCTTAGCTAGAGCGCAACAAACTGCGATGCCTTTTCAAAAGGGCTTAAATACAACAATAAATATCAATACTAATTTTGCTGAAATTCCATCGCCCGGCATCGCCCTTGCAGATAGACGTAATTGGCTCAAGGCATTATTTAGCAAAAATATCTCCGATCTAGAAACGCCTCAATTAGCATGGCGAACAAATATTATTCAAGCTATTGAGACTTTAGAAAAAGATACCCTAATCTTTTCTCATTTTATGACGGTAAATGCGATTGTTGGTTGGATCAATAAAGATAAACGAGTGGTGAGTTATTACCCCAATTATTGTTCGATCACTCAGATTGAAAAAACAGGTAATCAGTTTGTTATTAAATCATTAGGAAAGGAATTGCCTACAATAGTGCGATAAGAAATCAAGTGTAAGTTCTCAATACATCCACCACTGTCTGGGTTAGGATTTATAAGATTTAAAGATTAATAGGATGTATGGAGCATTTACAATGAAGTAAGAGTATGTCTAAATTTCTACTTCCTGATAACCAGTATTTTAAGAACTTGGCTTCCCATCAAAATGGTCACCTAGCTCGCTAGGCAACAATTTTGATGCTTCGCCAAAACCTTAAACTACTGATAATCAGTTTGTACAAATTTTAGACAT
>CALJIY010000562.1 GCA_937973945.1 uncultured Saprospiraceae bacterium
AGTAGTATATAAGATTTTATAAGTTTGAGTAGATAATTATTGAAGGTAACATTCATTTGAGCATTCACTTAATATGAATGTTACCTGTTTTCTCAATCCTTTACAAATTTATTCAACCTACACCCCTTGAAAACGATAGCAGAAATTGACACAGTAATAAAAAAGAATCTAGCAGATTCTAATTTTGGAGTAGCGGAATTATGTGCTGCTCTAGGTATTAGTCAGCCGCAACTCTATCGAGATGTAAAGGCGCTTACAGGTATGTCTACTGTTAAGTACATTCGTAATCATAGATTAGAACAAGGAAGAGTTTTGTTAACTTCTAAAAAAATGACTATTTCTCAGATTAGTACCGAAATAGGCTTTAATGATCCTGCCTACTTTTCTCGCATATTTTCTAAAGAATTTGGGGTCTCACCTAAGAATTATATTGAAATTGTTTAAGAATGTAATTTAGAGTCCAAAGATCAGAGTGTAAGGTTCTGAGAATTACTTTTTTAAGTCGCATAGCAGAACTACGGGGCTTAAAAAATCTTTTTCAGGTTCTTACAATATGATCTTTGGGACTGAAGAACATTTTTAAACAATTTCATTAGTAATGAATGAAATATCCAAGCATGTTTCATAGTGTTTCTTCGATGATTTTCCTATATTGTGGTGTTTGAGATTGACTGTGGAGGCTTTGTAAATAAATGAAGTTTTTGATTTATTAAACTTTATCTACAAAGCGGAGTTTATAGGGAAATATGCTTGAGAAAACTACTACCATCAATACTATTGTATTGCTTCTAACCATTTGGGTAGGGAGTACCAACCTTTTATTGTCTCAATCTTCTTCTAACAGTATAAACGCTGCACTATCTGTTAATGATAGGGTGGTTTCCCCAATCGATTTTTCTAAAGAAGCTTCTCAAAAAACTTACCAGTTAGATACCCTACCTACTCATCACTTATTTGAAAAGGAATTAGCTGTTTTTATAGAAAAAGGCAAGTCTTACTCCCTTGAAGAAATAAGAGCGCAGGGCAGCCTTTTTTCTAATAATAGCGGACCGATAAATTATCGGGCGCAAGATGCCTATTGGGCAAAACTAGTATTACAAGGACAATCTGAAAGAGATGACCAGTATGTATTTGATTTTACAGCAAATCGTTTTGATATTCATTGGAAAGATATTGATGCGTGGTTAATAAGAGCAGACGGACATACAGAACATTATAAGACGGGGAGTACTTTAAATAAGCAGGATAAACCCATAGCTTCCACTTTAAATTTATTACGTTTCGAAATTGCTCAAAATGAAAAGGTCATTTTGTATGTGCGATTGACGGGTTTACCACAAATCAAAGAGGAAATACCTTTAACGATTTCTTTTAAATTATTGAATGAGGCGATGTATCCAGGCGTATTTATTGGATACCCCTTTAAGGGATATTTTGCAGAATCAAATTCCTATAGTCCATTCAAAGGAAACTTTATCGCTAACCACGAATTCTATCAAGAAGAGAACGGAAATGTATCCATAGATTATATTGAAGCGAATTGGCAGGACTTACCTACAACAGATCTCTTTACAACTCCACACAAAGTGAATCAAGTATACTGGATGAAGATGCGTTTTTATGGAAGTCCCCATTTTAATGGTGAGCAAATTCTACATATTTCTTCTTGGGCAGGCGCAGACCAATTTAGTTTTAATTACATAGATGCGTATATTTCAAATGGACAGGGAGGTTATCATCATCAACGGACAGGCGATCATATACCATTAAAAGATCGGCCTTATAATTTTTGGGCAAATTTTATAAAACTAGATATCAATCCTACCGATACACTTGATTTATTTGTAAGAATGGAAGGGGCGGACAGAAGATTTTTAATGTCCAATATATTATTGTACCATATAGATAAATCAACTCTTTTCCCTGAGCAGGTAAATGCAGCTTATAAGAATGGGTTGTTCTATGGAATATTAGGGATACAAGCCATTTTTTTTCTAATATTATTCTTTATTGAGCGAGAGCGCATACATTTATACTTTACTATTTTGGTAGTCGGATTTATAATAAGTATAGGTTTTGAAGATGAAAATTATTTCAACTTTCCTTTTATGCCCGAATGGCGAGATTATCATATCGTATTATGGTTTTTTGGATTGTTTATCTCTCAGTTTGGTGCTTTAAAGTTTACAGAAAAATATTTTCGATATGCTAAAGATTCTTTCCCATCAAAGTGGATTATTCCAATATTTATAGGAATTAGTGCAGTTGTCAATTTTTATGCTTGTACAAAGTATCAATATTATACAGAGTTTAGTAGTAGTGATTTTATCCCTGTAGATAAGCCCTCTATCAATCTAGCTATCTTACTTCACCTTCTTACACAAGGTATTATATTGTCAATGGCTTTAGCTGCCCCTAAACCAAAGAGAGACGAGAAGCGCGTTTTTTTTATTGCGTTTCTACCCCTATTGTTAGTAGCGGTTTTTACCTTGTCCCGAGCGATTGCTGCTAATTTCTTAGGCTTTGAGAATTTAAATGATAGTGGAGTACATGATTTAGCTTACGATTTATTGAAAATTGCCATTGTATCTATGCTTACCTTATTAGCGCTAAGTATAGGTTCTCGTACCAATCGCCTCAAAGCAGAGAAAGCAATACAGCAAAAGCAGAAAGTATACCTACAGGATTTAGATAGAATGAAATCCACCTTTTTTGCTAATATATCTCATGAGTTTCGAACACCCTTAACGGTGATTAGAGGAATGACCGATAATATTGTTGGGAATGAAAGAGAAAAAGAATTGATACACCGGAATACAGATAACTTACTTCAACTAATCAATCAAATTTTAGACTTGTCAAAAATGGAGGTTGATCCTTTGAAGCTCAATAATATTCAGGGAGATATTATAAAGTACATTCGATATATCAGTGAAAGCTTCCATTCCCTTGCTAATGACAACAATATTCTCTTGAGTGTAGATAGTAATCAGGCAGCTATCTTGATGGATTATGATCCAGAGAAAATGCGGCAAATTGTAAGTAATCTTTTGTCTAACGCTATTAAACATGGGCAAACAGAGAGTAAGGTGAAAATTGATATTGGGAAACTAGACACTACTTCCAAATCCGAAGATGCTATGCTTCGACTAAGTGTACAAGATAATGGTAGAGGTATCGCTCCAAAAGAGCTTTCTAAAATATTTGATCGTTTTTATCAAGCCGATGACCAAGTATCAAAAGTTGGTGGTACAGGTATTGGTTTAGCTTTGGTAAAAGAACTGGTAGAATTAATGGAAGGGACTATTCGTGTGAAAAGTGAAGCAGGGAAGGGAACGACCTTTACAGTTGATTTACCAATCACTAATAATACAAAAATAATAGAAAACCAATTAGAAACGCCTTCTGAATTCAGTACAATTATTCCCTCTATGTATAGTGATTCTTTAGAGCAAAGAGAGACAAATTTACCCTTGCTTCTAATTGTAGAAGATAATGCAGATGTCGTTGAATACTTGGCAAGCTGTTTACAAAATAGTTATCAATTAGCCTTTGCTTATAATGGACGAATAGGTATTGAAAAGGCAATTGAATTG
>CALJIY010000563.1 GCA_937973945.1 uncultured Saprospiraceae bacterium
TGTAAAAAAGTTCGCATCGTTTTTATTTCGGTAATGGTAATTTTAAGAAGCCAGAAGTCAGATCGCTGCGCTGTCAGATCGCCTACGGCTGCCAGAAGCGAGCGGTGTCAACGTCATAAATCTGACATCTGACAGTCTTGAAAAGACAGTCTGACATCTGACTTCTTAATGCTAATTCTATTCTCCTTTCAACAAATAAATAACGCCTTTATAAGGAACAGGCAATCCTTTCTCTGTATTTTTTATATAAATATAGTAAGCACCTTGCGGTAAGTCCGTTCCTTTGAATTTATTTTCAAATCCTTCATAATCTGTGGAGGCAAAAACTAAATCACCCCATCTATTTGTAATGTATACTTCTCGATCTTCTCCATCTAAATGGCTAAGGTCAAGGACAGTACCAGACTCATGAGTCAATTCCAAATTATTTGCACAGTTGTTAACCTCCAATACCACAGGAACAGGATCAGATTCGCAAGAACCCAATACGGTCGCATAAATAGTGGTAGGGCGAGTCAGAAATTCAGATTCATTATTAATAATACTATCTCTGTCATTCTTGTAATACCAATTGACTGGAAGATTAGAATCGCCATTAACTTCTTTAATGTATTTTGTTAGGTCAAATCTACCGCTATCAGTACCTGCGCCAGCGCAAACACTTTTCACTATTTCATTTGCTATTGGTAGGTCCTCTATTTCAAAAGATAGGAAAGCAGTATCTATACTATTGGTCGTATAGCAATTGTTTCCCTGATCTACGATGTCCGTTATTTCGTATCGGCTATTTTTAGTAGGCGTGACGAATACAGATCCTACATTATCTCCAATATTTCCTAAACGGTCACTAGTTATACCATCTGTATAACTAATATCATAAGGTCCTATTCCCCCTGATAAAATATTAAAATTGATTTTCACCTCCTCGCCTTCGCAGACTTGAGCGATATCACTTGCTATCTCCACCCTAATATCTTCCGGTCTTTTAGTTAATACCATCACAGAGGTCGAACCAGTACAAGCTCGATTGTCAGTAACTGTGACCGTATAAGTCCCAGGATCAACAATATTGTTTAAGTTCTGTGTAGTATCTCCTGTTTGCCATGTATATTTTTGGTAAGTATCTTTTACTTTTATCTTAGCTACATCTCCTTCGCATAATTGTAAAGCCCCTTCTATATTAAGAGACCCTTCCTCTTTAACTATTATAGGAGATAAAGTATCAATAACAGCTGATACATTGATCATGGCTGTATCTCTACATTTAGTTTCTTCATCTTGTGCAATCACTCTATAATTCCCAGCGGTACTCACCTCATAAGAAGAAATATCTGGTCCTTCTGCTAAAAAGTTAATAGCGGTATCTTCTGGTTTTTGCCAAAAGAAATAATCCACATTTTCTGAAGCGCTTGCATCTAATAAAGTGGTCCTATTTTCACAATCTAATATTCTTGATGTTGTATCTATATTTAAAATAATAGGATTTTTTGCAGCAGTAATTTCAGTAGATTCCTTAGTGACACAGCCCGTCACTTGATCTTCTACAACCAAGCTATAGATACCTGGTTTATCTACTTCTAAGATTGGCGTTAAGCCTATTTGATCTCCGTTTTCATTCTCCCATCTATAATCGAAAGTATTATCTATTACCCCAAATAAAATCGTTTCCTCATTTATACAAAGGTTGATAATAGAATCTCCTGCATTATTCACATTAACGATAGGCGGTTGGTATTCTGTCACTTCGAAAAAGGTAGAATCTATGCATCCAAATTCGTTTGTTACAGTTACTCTATATATTCCGCCAGTTTCTACAAAAATACTAGGAGTTGTTTCTTCTGTACTCCATTTATAATCAGAATAGCCTAGTAACGATAATTCTGTTGCGATAGAATCTCCGCTACAAAATGGATCCGTTGCACCTGAAGCTAGTTTAATAGGAGGGTATTCGGCAATCACGACACTGTCAATACCTTGGCATCCATTAGCATCTGTAACAGTCAAAACATAAGTATCTGGTTGGTAGATTCCAAAGAAAGGTAAGGGTAAAATAGCAATATCAGAATTAACCGCATTCCAAGAATAACTTTCAAAACCTTCCTCTGCGCTTATAAAACTCAATACCGTATTACAAATAGCAGAATCTGCCATAATACTCGGTTTAAAAGCTGCTTGTTCTTCTACCTGCACTTGTGCCGTCCCCGTACAACCTGATGTATTTGATACGGTTACTTCGTATGTGCCTGCTGTAACCTCCACGGAAGGAGAGATTTCTCCGTTACTCCAGATATAACTAGCATAAGTAGTATCTAATCCAAGATTGGTAGACCCTCCTGCGCAAAAAGTAGTTGCTCCAGTTATTTGTGGTTGCAAAACAGGCGCGTCCACTATATCTATAGACACCTCCCCTGTACAACCAGCCGCATTCGTAACAATCAGTTGATAAGTTCCAGTTGCGGTAACTAATAAATCTTTAGACGTAGATCCAGTTGACCAAATATAACTAGTATAGTCATCATCGGCACTAATAATGGTCGCCCCACCTTGACAGATAAAATCATCTCCAATTATTTGTGGAAACAATATATCATTTTCGATGACAGCGATTGATGTTTCCCCTCTACAGCCTGCATCATCTGTCACCGTTAAGGTATAAGTGCCTGCTGAATTTACAGGAATAGCGCTTGTGGTTGCTCCTGTACTCCACATATAACTAAAGTAATTGTCATCCGCTCTAAGAGTTGTTGATTCTCCTGCACAAATAGCCGTGTTACCAATAATATTAAGATCGATATCAGGAGATTCAGACACCATAAAGGAGGCTGTTGCTGTGCAGTCATTTGCATTTGACACAGTTACCGAATAAGTGCCCGGTGTGATGACGCCGATTGTTGGAAGACTATCCCCATTCGACCAGACATATTTATCGAAACTTTCGCTAAGGGACAAAGAGCCAAATGACCCTCTACATAAAAGCGCATCACCGACTATCTCCGGTTGTGGTTTTTCATTTTCTACTACAACAAAAACCATCTCACCAGTACAGCCATTACTATCAGTCACTGTCACAGAATAATTCATCGCTTGGCTAACCTCTAAGGAAGAGGTATTTTCTCCAGATGCCCATTGATAAATCTCAAAACCTTCCAAGACATGAAGCGTAGTAGTTTCTCCCTCACAAAAAGAGACCTCTTCTCTAGCAGGAATAATTGGTCCAGTCAATTCCGTAACAATATGTGATAATTGATTTTCACAACCATTTTCATTCGTTACAGTAACCGTATAAATACCTGCGGTATCTACTAGAATTGTTTGCGTGTTTCCTCCGGTAGACCAAAGATAGTTTGGATAATTTTCTTCGACCATCAAGGAAGTTGTTCCATCTTTACAAATAGTTGTATCACCAGACAGTGTTAAAGTAGGCTGTGAAATTTCTGTAAGCGTCTTAGTGGTTGAGGAGGTACATCCATTTCCATCTGTTACCGTTAAGCCATAGGTTCCAGCAGCGGATGCCAATATAAAAGATTCATTTTCTCCTGTAGACCAATTGTAAGTATTATTTAAAGGACTACCAAATAAAGAAACAGAACTACCTGCACAGATCGTATCATCTCCATTAATCATAGCTACAGGTGGCGTTACTATTTCTATGGTGAATGCCTTTGTTGAGGAACAGTTTTTTGAATTAGTAACGGTTACCTCATAATCTCCTGGGGTTGAAAAAGTTGCTGTTTGCGTAGTATCTCCTGTACTCCAATTATAAGTAGCAAAAAGCGTATCGACCATCAAGCTTGCACTTGCGTTGGGACAAAAAGATTTACTCCCTAATAAAGAAAAGGATGGCAATGGGTTCACCGTAACATTTGTAGAATTAACAGCTATACAACCTGTACTACTTGTTACTGTAACGGTGTATGATCCAGCGCTATCCACTTCTATCGTCGACATGGAAGAGCCTGTTGACCAGGCATAGGAAGCATAGTTTCCCATAACACTTAACTGAGATACTTCCCCTTCACAAAAAGAAAGATTTCCTTCGATTTCTGGTGTTGCAATATCATCTCCTCCAATCACTTCTATCGTAGCTTCGCTTGTACATCCATCTAAATTAGAGATGGTCAGTGTATAAAAACCAGGAATCGCCACATCCAATAATGTATTCGTTCCAAGTATATTTCCCGTTGCATCTGTCCATGTATAAGATATATCTGCACCAGAACTAGTACTATATACTTGCGCTATATCATTATCGCAATCTAAATCATTTGTCTTTGCTATAAAAATAGGTGGAGACTCTGACTCTATTACCTCTATTGAACTCATAGCAGTACATCCCATCTCATTAGATACCGTAACCGTATAGGTTCCCGCAGCATTTATTATTATAGTATCCGTTGACTCTCCTGTTGACCAATTGTAATTAGTATAAGTATCACTCAGACCAAGCGTGGTATTCGTGCCCATACAAACCGTTGATACGCCTGTAATTTTTGGATCTAAAACATCGATTACTAAATTGCTAGCTAACAAGGTTAGGTTAGGAGCTAAAGGATTAGTTACTTCTATCGTAAAATTCCCCGCACTATTGAGACTAGCATTTGTAAATGAAATTTGATTGATATTTGAAACAGTAGAAAAATTAGTTCCTCTCGCCCAAAAATATTGGCTTCTAGTGCCAAATCCATAAATAGGTATATCGATTAATTCATCAAATCCAGGTCTAATGGTAATGGCCTCTCCGATTTGCAGACAATAATATAAGTCTAAATCTATGGTTTGATTATCATACTTAGTGAGTATATTTCTATTAGGAATAATGTCATCAAATGTAAAATGATTCCCACTAATGTCGAAAGCTCGACTAGGATTACTAACAAACCTCATTGAGCTAATATCAGGTAGGCTATCTAGTTTATTGTTTTGTAAATTCAAGCGTAATAAACCACCTCCGGGTCCAGAGACGACACTGTTCTGCCCCATCAAAGCAATGCTTGCAGGAACGGTTCCAGAAAAGCAATTATCTGAAATATCAAACAGAACAGTTTTATCTAAATTACCAACATTCAAAGGAATAACCCCTTCTAATTTATTTCTCCTTAAGTGAAGAATTAATAATTCAGGAATATCCATATAGGCAGCAGGCAAGGTTCCTGTAAATTGGTTATCATGAAGTGCTAAATGCACTAAGTTATTCATGTTACCAATTTCAAGAGGGAGCGGCCCTTCTAATTCATTATTTTGTAAGAGTAAGACTTGAAGATTACACAGATCATCTAAATCAGCTGGAAGCGGTCCAGTGATATCATTATGCGGGAGCATTAATTTTTCTAAGGCGCATAATTGATTCAAACTGGCAGGTAAGTTACCTGTTACTCCTACACCATCGCCTCCATTATAAATTCCTGACCATAAAATAATTTCCGTTACACAGCCAGCTGCATTCGTTCGGACGCCATGCCAATTACCCATTTGGTTTTGCGCGCCAGGCGCATTAACATTCCATGGATTTCCAGCATTGGGGACATCAAAATTTCCACTATTAAACAATAAATCTTGGTACTCACTATTAGGATCTAAATTCCAATTGGCACCACCATTGTTATTATATAATTCTGTTAAGACTGCTAAATCATTTCCACGATTACAACTACATGGACAAGCAGCATTAGGCTCCTGCTCTAAGAAGATGGATCGATCATCAGCACTCCATAAAACAAAGCAACTAGTTAATAGCAAAAAAATCAGTGTAGTCGTTTTTTTCATGTTATTTAGTTGTGAGTATCCATTCAGTAACAAAGAGGAAAGGTCGATATAAAAAAGCGTAAAGGGAGTAGGAAAAACAATCAGAAAGCTATACTAGAAAAATTTGTAGTATAGTGTTCGATTATGTAGTTTTTCCTACTCCCTGCAATTTATTATGTATGTATGCCTTTAAAGATAACCAAAGATTCTATAGCACTACCTAGTTCTTCAAATATCTGTAATTAAAAAACAGTACTCAATTCCTGTTTTGACTAATACCAGACAATAGTAGAAATAATGACTATTCTCTACCTTAACTCTTACTTCCTATTTAAATGATAAATTGGAAAGTCATCGCCCAATTCATTATTCGTGACCTTAGGTACTTGAGTCGTTGGAGCATCTGGCTTTTCCAAATTGACTAAGTAAGGAACACGTTTTTTAATATAGCTTGTTAGTTCTCCTAATGTAATAACCCCGTTATTATCTGCATCTGAGCGATAATTTCTACCATTTTTATCAGCAAAAGGTTTATTAGAAAACGCCTCTAGAATACTTTCTGTAAAAGCACCATTTTCCCATGCTTTATCCTCATAAGATTTTTCTTGCTTTTGACAAGAAGTTATCGTACTCATTCCGGGTAAAGTGCTATTGATTGTATTAATAGCTTCTGCTAAGCCTTTATCTGTTGATTTCATACCTGACACGGCTGTGTAAGCAGAACCACTATTGCAAGCATCTAAAAACATTAATTTCTTACAATTAATATTAGCTAAATACTGAACGATATCTTTTTCAAAATCTAAGGAATAAATCGACTCATACCTTGGTTCAAAATCACTCGGTAAAATCACAAAATTACGCCCATCTTGTTTAGCATGAGAAGATATGAAGATAATTAACAGATCTTTATCACTGATAGATTCTTTCGTATTAGATTCGTAATTAAACTGTAAGTCGATTAAAGCTTTCTTGATATTATCTTTTTTAGTATTGCTTTTCTCTGAAAGTGCATGGATAAACACCTTATTAAACAATCCATTTTCTTGGTTTTCAAAAGCAGCTGCAAAATCTCTAGCATCTGCTCCGGTATATTGCAGATCTTCATGCGTTGGTCCAATAGCTAAGACATGCAAATTAGGTCGTTCGGGCGCATAAGTTATTTCTATAGGAACCGTTTTAACATTACCTGCCTCATCTAAAACTTCTACTTCTATAATGTTGACCCCTAATTTAAGCTGTACTTTATTTTCATAAGTTTGGGTATATGCTGCTCCTTTACGATTGGCTTTGCTCAACTCTGGCGTATCATGTTTGGAACCATCTTGTGCACTGTTATTTAAGTAAATCTTGAAATCTTGCGCTTTTAATTCATTATTAGAAACCGCCTTCACTTTAATATCTACAAACTCTTTATCGGAAATAAGATTAGCTCCCCCTTCATCAGGATTAGGAGAAATCCAGATTAAATCTTTACTACTTCTAGGAGAACGTGCGTTCCCCGCACTTGCATTGGGTTTATCCAAATTAAGGGTATAAGTGCCTGAGATGCTCTTACCTTTTTTGTCCTTAATCGTACATTGTACTGGAATTTCTCCGTTGTCATAACTTTTAGTGGCATCCACCATAAAATCGAAAGATGCGGTATGCGTACTATTTGGTCGAAGATAATCAATCCTAAATTTCGTATCCACCATAGGTGTGATACCTGGGGGTGGAAAAAATTCTCCAAGAATATCTTCCGCAGACTGGTCTCCTAGGTTCTGGATATTGACCGTTAACACCGCTCTATAACTACTTCCTCTGGTTGCTTGCTCCGAAAAACCATGCCCAATGAAAGCTAATGTGGCAGGGGCTAATTGATTACTATAAACATTTATTTCTGCACTTTGTAATGGCTGATTACCTGTCAGTATATTAACTTGAAAATTACTAATTCCTTTTTGTAAACGAGCATCTGATTTTAAAGGAATACTAATTCCTTTTGTTTCGCCTGGCAAAAGACTTCCCACCGTTAATTTATCTGGAAAATGAAGTCCTGCCGCTTGAATGAGTGGCTTCACTTCTGCTTGTATATTTAACAATGGTTCTCTAGATGCATTCGTCACTTCGAAATGGAGATATGCCTTCTCATTAGGTTTGATTTCAAATGCCGTACTTTCGTTTTCACCCAGAAAGGTGAACTCTGAAATAGATAACTGTTTGTTCTTAGCTGCAAGATGTGCCAATTCAAATAAATCTTCTTGATTCGCAGTTGTTTTTATTAACCAAGAATCTGTTCCGCCATTTCCCATAGAAGAAGTTCCGCCACCAAGAAACAAACTACCATCATGGGCCTCTATCAGGCAATTACCGATGTCTTCTCTATTGCCTCCAAAATTTTCTTCCCATTGTTGTTGGCCATATTCATTGGTTTGTGTCAAGGACATATTATATCTCCTTGCTCCAGGCGTATGAGATTTAGTCACACCTAATAAAGCATAGCCACTATTATAGGTTTGCACAATTCCGTGAGCTATATCTGCATCTTTACCACCATAGGTTTGATCCCATTCTTGGTCACCGTCTTTAGTTGTTTTCACTAACCACATATCCATATCTCCAGCACCTTTGGATTTCGTTAAGCCCGCAATAGCATAGCCACCATTATTAGTAGCCGTTAAAGCTAATGCTTCTTCCCAACTATTTCCACCATAGTATTTTAGCCATTCCGTTTCACCTTGCATATTCACTTTCATCAGCCAAGCATCTCCTGCCTTTTGACCTCCTCCTTTTCTAGTGGTTCCTGTTAGCACAAATGCACCATCTTGAGAGATAACGACATCTTCCACTGTTTCTATAGCTCCAGTTCCAGCTTGGAATTCTGAAATAATTTCACCATTCTTTAAAAGCATTAGCCATGCTTGTCCCTTTTTTGATCCTAACTCTCCAGCGGCTGCAATATATCCTTCGTTCGTGATAGCTACTGACTTAAAATTATCAGATTGAGGTGTACCATAAGTCTGCTCCCAGAGGATATTACCTTTCAAATCCATATTCACTAACCACGCATCTTTTTGCCCTTTACCTTTAGAAGAAGTATGTCCTGCTAAAATTAAAGTGCCATCCCAATGCTGCGCAACCGTATGAAACACATCTTCTTTTTTACCACCAACACTTTTTTTGGTTAAAACCTTGCCCGTAAAAAAGTCTATAATTAAGATTAAGCCATCTTTCTCTCCTTTCGTATCCGTATTCGTTTCTCCTACAGCTACTAGATAGCCATTTGACGTTTCTATTACATCTAATATTTGTTCATTATTCGCCCCTCCTACTGCGCCATTCCAATCTATTCGCTTGGACTGACCATATCCTATCACTAATGAAAATAACATACCTGCTACTAAGAGAAAACGACTAATATTTGTAGCTTTTTTTACCATGATTCTGATGATTTGGTGTCTTCGTATAAAATATTAGTAACGAGGAGATAATAAATGTACCTTCTTGGGTAGCTTATTTTTTTCTTAGTTTTCTCTTGAAAGCGGGAGTATTGTTGATACTATGACCGATTTCAAGAGGAAAATAAGGGAAAAAGAAGCAGCCAAGAGTGTATAGCTATTATTTCGTCGTTACTTAGACGAAAGAATTACTAAAATAGGACTTCCTGCGGCTAATTTTCTCGCTTTTCCTACATCCATAAATGGGGAAAAGCACTCTATTATTGTGTAAGGAATAGACTATCTGTGCCCATTTTGTCTTGTTAAGAAAGTCTTAACTATGTTATAAATTTAAACATACTCTAAGTGATAAATCGACTAAAATGCATTAACAGACGCTTATTTCTATTCTAGTTGTTATTTTTGTCGCCAGAGTATTATCCATATCACCTATAAACTTTAATCCGGCTTGCAAATAAGATACACCTTATCTTTAATATTATTTTTATGTTGTGCATGTATGTCTATCAATGCGCAAAACCTAGATAGTTTACAAGCTAATAATCAACTCCAAGCAGCGCAAAAGCAATTAGATAGCTTAAATTACGAGACAGCTATACAACTAGGGAAGCAAGCATTGACCACTTCTAAAGAACTAGCCTTACCTAATAAAATAATACAAGCATTAGTTATTCTGGGGGATGCTCATAGAGAACAAGGTGATTATGATAACGCACTTACCTACTATCAAGAAGCAAAACAAGAAGCTATAACAACGGATGGAACACAGTCTCCTATCGTTGCACAAGCAGATAATGATATTGGCCTATGCTATTGGAAGAAAGGGGCCATTCCTGATGCTATTCAGTTTTTTGGGAATGCGCTAAATACCCGAATAGCTGTATTTGGCGCCCAACATCCCAAGGTAGCAGACAGTTATAATAACTTAGGTAATTGTGCTTTTGATCAAAGGGATTTGAATACCGCTCGTACTTATTATGAAGAAGCGCTAAATATTCGTTTGGCTGCTTTAAAAGAAAATGATCCAGACATTGCTTCTAGTTACAATAATTTAGGAACCGTTTATCGGTTTGCAGGGCAATTCGAAACGGCTATTGACTATTATACGAAATCGATTAAAATTAGAGAGGATCAATTAGGAAACGATCATCCTAAAGTGGCCCAGAGTTGCAATAATTTAGGACAGTGCTATGAACAGATGGGGGATACAGAAACAGCCATCAATTATTTTAATCGAAGTGCTACAATTTTATTACAACATTACGAAGAAGGTCATCCTGATATTGCAACTGCCTATTTAGGTCTTGGAGAATGTTATTCTAAATCAAATAATCACAGTCTAGCCCTTCGATATTTTGAAAAAGCCTTAGCCATTCAACAAGCAAAATTTGATAAGGATAGTCCTAATTTAATTTCTGTTTATAACAATCTAGCTAATTCCTATGAAACTTTAGGAGACTATAATAAAGCGATGCTTTACTATAATAACAATCTCCATATACTAAATAGTTCTTTAGGTGTCAACCATCCTTTCACAGCCGCTACCCATAATAACATTGGCTTAATTCAAGTCGAATTAGTCCAATTCGAAGCCGCCTTAAAAAATTATCGGCAGGCATTGAGTATTTATGAACAACAGCAAAATTTACCTCGTATTGCCGACTCTTGGAATAATATAGGTACTTGTTTTAGGCAACAGAAATTCTTTGCGGAAGCAATCAAAGCTTACCAACAAAGTATTGCTATTTATCAACAACTAACAGGAGATGTAAGTGCCAATAAAGCGGCCGCCTATTACAATATTGGAAACTGCTTAGGAGAGGAAGGTAATTATGAGGAAGCCATCAATTATTATCAACAAGCGATTAATTTAATAGACCAAAAATCTAATCATGCTACCTTAGCTACTTACAAAAATAGCATCGGTCAAATACACTATAAGCAAGGGGCTTATTCCAAGGCCTTAACAGAATTAGATGCATCATTGGCCTTACTGAATATATCTATCCAAGATACCAATCAGATAGCCTTAATAGAATCTCCTTTAGAGGCATTAAATTTATTGAATACTAAAGCAAAAACTTTATATGCTTTAACAAGAGATAATAAAGCCCCTCAAACCTTAGAAGAAATTTTATCCATCACCGATTTTTCTATCCAGCTAATTGATCAACTGCGTCAACAATACCAAGAAGCGTATTCCAAAAGAAAATTAAGTGAAACGACCTACGACATTCTTCATCTAGGCATAGCTGCTTGTCATGCCTTATACCAAGAAGACAAAGCAGAAGCTTACCTCCGAAAGGCATTTAATTATTCTGAAAAAAGTCGAAGTAATTTAATGCTAGAAGCTGTAGCCAACCAGCAAGCTACTGCCGCTGCCAATATTCCAGATAGTCTATTAGCTTTAGAAAATCAGTTAAAAACAAATATAGCAGAATTAGAAAAACAGCAACAATCTAGTCTACAGCAAGGAGTGGAGAATAGTCAGTTTAGCAATCAACTATTTGAGCAAAAACAAGCTTATAATGACTTGATTGCAAGGTTTGAAACAAGCTATCCTTCTTATCATCAATTAAAGTATGACCATGCTATTATAACGGTAGCGCAACTGCAACAAGAATTATCTAAAGAGGAAGCCTTATTAGAATATTTTGTACAAGATACCAGCATCTATATTTTTCTCATCAAACAAAATGATATTCATTTAGAAGTAGTAGCTGTAGATTCTTTAATCAATGAAGTCCTATTATTTAGAGAAGGAATTTCTAGGTATTATAGAGATTTAGAGTCACAAACAGAATATGCCTATCGGCATTATTTAATACAATACTTACGATCTGCTAATTTTTTATATCAAAAATTAATCACGCCCATTGAAGCCTTATTACCAGAAAAAGTAACGATTGTAAATGGTGGTCTCTTAAACTATATTCCTTTTGATGCATTGGTACGTAATTTACCAGAAAAAACCGTTCATAGATTAAGAGATATTGATTACCTAATTAAATCGAAGGAGATCAATTATGCCTACTCGGCAACCTTACAATTTCGACAAAATAATAGCTCCACTTCCAACGAAACAGAAAAAAAGATACTAGCTTTTGCACCTACCTTTAAGATTCCTAATCGTTTGGGATTAGCCCCCTTAGCACATACTCGTAAAGAAGTGCAATTGATAAAAAACATCATTCCTGATAGTGATGTATTCATAGGAGAGGAGGCGACCAAATCTTTATTTGTAGATCAAGTTGCACAATATCAATTATTGCATTTAGCCACTCACGGAAAATCTAATATAGACCTAGGAGATTATTCCTTTCTAGCTTTCACTGATAATCTAGCAGCCGATAAAACAGCCGCTTTATTATATGCTAAAGATATTTACAATCTTTCCGTCAATGCAGATTTAGTTGTTCTAAGTGCTTGTGAAACAGGCATTGGAGAGTTAACTCGTGGAGAAGGAGTCGTTAGTTTAGCTAGTGCTTTTTTCTATGCAGGTGCAGCAAGTGTGGTCACTACCTTGTGGAGTGTTAATGATGCCTCCACCAAAAACATTATTCATTCTTTTTATCAGTATTTAAATCAAGGGCTATCCAAAGGAGCTGCACTAAGAGCCGCAAAATTAGAATATATCAACCAAGCAGATGATCCAAATCCTTTTTTCTGGGCTGCTTTTACCCTAACAGGAAAGAGCGATCATACTGAATTATTTGCAACTTCTGAATCTATAGGAAATAGTATTTTCCTTTTTAGTTTAGCGGTTTTTGGTTTACTAGTATTGACTTTCTTTTTTGAGAAAATGGTGGGTAAGAAAAATATTAAATATTAGCCCAAACGCTTTCCATTAAAGCTTTGGTAATCCGAATCCCTTCTGGCTCGCCCAAATCCTCGCCTTCGTACTCAATCCCTATATACCCATCATAATCAGAATCCTTTACGATTTTCAACATTTTTTGATAGTCGATAATGGTGTCTTCTCCTTCCGAATTAAAATTATAAGATTTTGCACTAACGCCTTTAGCATAAGGTAAAAAGTCTTTTACCCCTTGATAGCGATCATATACTTCATCACATTTGTTTTTTTGGGTACTGCCCCATTTTGCATTGGTACACCAGTTACCAAAATCGGGTAAGGTGCCGAAGTTGGGCATATTGACTTCTTTCATAATACCTGCAATAAATTTTCCATCAGAACTAAATAAGCCGTGATTCTCAATAATAACATTAATATTTTCCTTGGCGGCATAGGTAGCTAACTGCCCCATCCCATCTACTAAAGCTGATCGAATAGCCGCCTTCGTCCCTTCCCCAAAAGCATTCACTCTAATGGAATGACAGCCAGATAACTTTGCCGCATGTACCCATTTGTAATGATTTTCTACAGCAGCTTTTCTTTCCTCCTCTTTTGTACTTCCCAAGTCTCCTTCATCATCTACCATAATCAATAGATTTTTCACATCTATATCATCGGAACGTTTTTTCATAGTTTGCCAAAAGGCCTCGTCTTTGACTTGCTCTTTATAGAACGCACTGACAAATTCTATAGCCTTAATGCCATACTCTTTACTAGCAATAGTAGCAAAATCATTAGGGTCTAATTCTTTTGCAAAAAATGCTCTATTGAGCGACCATTGCGCTAGGGATATTTTTAATTCTTTTTCGACTATCTTTTTAGCTATTGGAGTTGGCTGATTGGTACAACCAGTTACTGAGATTGCGGCACTAGCCCATGCAATATTTTTTATAAATGATCTTCTAGTAATCATAGCTTTATTAATTAGCGGTTATTTGATATCAACTCTAATACTTTCAGTTTTTGTTATATCTTTAGTCTTAAAGGTAAGCGATAAAATCAGTCTGAACAAAAAATAAGTTTTTATTATGAAAAATAGTTATTTGCTACTACTTGTATTCTTTTTGAGTATTGCTTTAAATAAACTAATTGGACAAGAATATCATAGCGATCATACCGTATTTGGAATTAATAAATTAGCACCTCGAGCTGACTTTTTTGCTTATGAAACGGCAGATCTAGCAAATACAAATAAGATGGGTGACTCCAAGCGATACCTATCGTTAAATGGAGATTGGAAATTTAATTGGGTGCGTTCCCCAAAGGATAGGCTTACTAATTTTTATGAGCCTGATTTGGAAGACAGCGATTGGAAAACAATCCCTGTTCCATCGAACTGGGAAGTAGAAGGATATGGGCATCCGATTTATTTAGATGAGCGATACCCCTTTACTACGAAATGGCCCAATGCACCAAAAGACTATAATCCAGTAGGTACTTATCGGCACAGGTTTACATTGCCAGACGATTGGAAAGAGCAAGATGTAATCCTACACTTTGCTGGGGCTAAATCTGCCATGTATCTATATATCAATGGCCAGTTTGTCGGCTATTCTCAAGGTTCTAAAACACCTGCCGAATTTTTAATTAATTCCTACTTACAAGAAGGAGAAAATTTAATAGCTATTCAAATGTATCGCTGGAGTGACGCCAGTTATTTGGAAAGTCAAGATATGTTACGGATGAGTGGGATCGAGCGGGAGGTATATGTATACGCAAAGCCTAAGGTAAGCATAGCAGATATGCATATCATAGCAGATTTAGATTCGACGTATCAAAATGGTCAATTTAGTGTTGCTACTACTATAGGAAATACTTCTGAAAAGACGGTGCAGCGACAATTAAAAATTCAATTTTTAGATCAAGAAAAAGTAGTGTATACAGAACTTCAATTGATAGAAATTCCAGCGAATGATAGTGTGGTAGTGCGTATAGAGAATTCAATTCCTAGTGTAAAGCAATGGTCGGCGGAACTACCGAACTGTTATCAATTAACTACTCAATTAATTGATCCAGATCAAGCGGATAATAATGAATTTATAACTAAGACGATTGGTTTTAGAAATGTCCGTATTCAAAAAAATCAACTCTTAGTGAACGGAAAAGCGATATATATTAAAGGAGTAGATCGCCATGAAACGGACCCACATACAGGACATGTTGTTTCCAAAGAATCAATGGAACAGGACATTGCCTTAATGAAGCAAAACAATATTAATGCAGTGAGAAGTAGCCATTATCCCAATCACCCTTATTGGTATGACCTATGCGACAAGCATGGCTTGTATGTCATAGATGAGGCAAATATTGAAAGCCACCCATTAGCGATAGACGAAGCAACTCAAATAGGGAATGAATTATCTTGGTTGCCTGCCCACTTAGATCGAACGCAGAGAATGTATTATCGAGATAGAAATCATCCTTCTATTATCATTTGGTCCTTAGGAAATGAAGCAGGGGAAGGGGATGTTTTTAGAGCGACTTATGCTTGGTTAAAGGAACAAGACGCCACTCGACCTGTACAATATGAACCTGCTGGCAAAGAATCCTATACAGATATTTTTTGTCCAATGTATCCTCCTTTTAAGAAATTGATTGACTATGCGGAAGGGACTCCGACGAAACCAAGCATCATGATTGAGTATGCGCATGCGATGGGAAATTCTGTTGGCAATTTACAAGACTATTGGGATGTTTTAGAAAAGTATCCCGTATTACAAGGAGGTTTTATATGGGATTGGGTAGACCAGTCTTTAGAATATACAGATGAAAATGGTCAGGCCTTTTTAGCTTATGGACATGACTATCATCCTGACTTGCCTACAGATGGAAATTTTTTAAATAATGGCTTAGTCGATCCCTATCGAACCCCTCATCCTCATTTGTCAGAAGTAAAAAAAATATATCAAAGTGTGGGATTTAAATGGGAAACCAATTCTAACTATTTGATAATAGAAAACAAAAACTTCTTTGCACCTTTAGAAAAAGTGTATTTAAAATGGCAGTTGCTAGAAGATGGAATTGCTATTCAAGATGGATTAGTAGAAAGTGTATTTATTGAGGCACAGGCAATAGAAAAATTTCAGCCGCCATTAAAATCGTTCTCCACAGAAAAAGAATATATTTTATTGGTGCAGATTCTGACTAAAGAAAAAATAGGTTTATTAGAAAAGAATCATGAATTAGCATTTGAACAGTTTGTACTGCAAGAATCAAATTCGAATCTAATAACAACTAATCAAAAAGGCAGAATAAAAATAAAAACCAAAACGGATTTCTATCAAATAAAAACAAAAAATACAGATTTAAGAATTGACAAAAGCACAGGGGCAATTATTCACTGGTCTTATCGAAAAAAACTAATAACTAATCAAGCCATGCAACCCAATTTCTGGAGAGCCCCTACGGATAATGATTTAGGAAATAGTATGCATGAGTGGGCTATTATATGGCAGGATGCGACGAGCAATTTAAAAAGTACATTACTAAAGAAACCTACAAAATCAAA
>CALJIY010000564.1 GCA_937973945.1 uncultured Saprospiraceae bacterium
ATTCAGCAATAAAAATATAACAACAAAAAAATTTAATCTCATGCGGTAAATTACTCGTTTCTACAAAAATGAACGATTTCTTTTATATAAAATGATTGGATAGAAGTTAAAATTGCCTGCTCTCTTACAATTTTATGTCAAACAAGGCACTAAAGTAATAGTTTTAGGAGTTTGTTAAGGATAAATTCCTATCCTACTTTTCAGCCCAATTACTGATTATTGATATATATTTGCAAGCTGTTTACTAGCGCTTGGGAGGAAGCCCTATTTTCTATAAAAAATTGGCGCTTGCTCTTGTTTAAAATTAGTGAATTTGCATAAAACCATTTATGGATACAACTATACAAAAAAACAGAAATTACTTTTTAAAAGACGATACCCAACAGATAAAAGATATTTTACTGGATGCGGGTATCATTTTATATCCTACGGATACGATATGGGGCATCGGTTGTGATGCAACTAACCCTGTAGCCATTGAGCGCATCTATAATTTAAAAGAGCGAGATCGGTCTAAACCATTTGTTTTATTGGTGAGTGGAATAGAGATGCTTAAAACCTATATTGAGGCAGGTCATCCAAGAATGGAGACCCTACTTTCCTTTCATGTACGACCATTAACGGTGATTTATGATCAAGGAAAGAATCTTCCCGCAAATGCTATGAGCGGCGATGGTTCTGTGGCTATTAGAATTGTGCAAGATGTCTTCTGTCAACAATTAATTAATGATCTTGGCCGGCCCTTGGTGGCTACCTCTGCTAATATTAGTGAACAGCCTTTTCCTGCGACTTTTGGTGAAATTAGCTCAGAGGTAATACAAGGCGTGGATTATGTGGTCAATCATCGTAGAGACGATAAAACGGTAAGCGAACCTTCTGTTATTGTAAAATGCACGCCTAAAGGAGAGTTGGTATTTATTCGGGAGTAACCTTAATTCAATCTCAACCTCAACTTCAATCTCAACCTCAAAACTAGATATTCCCAATTCTAGGTCAACATCTAGTTTTGAGGTTGAAGTTGAGATTGAAATTAAAGTTTATCACAACATATAGACTATCTGTTTGTTTAGCCTTTAAGATTACTTTGACAATCAAATATTTATTATATGTACAAAGAGAAAGGCCAAGACATATACGAAGAAACAGAACAAGAAAAAATCGCCTTTAAGTTCCATCCTTACAATATTTTATTGACCCTAATTTTAATGGGGATTACCTCCTTGTTTTTTGCTTTTTCTGCCTCGTACATGTATAGTCGGTATCAGACAGGAGTTCCGCCAATTAGGTTACCTAATTTGTTTTTTTTCAATACTTTAATATTGTTGTTGAGTAGTGGAACAATGGTATTGGCGAAGCAATCCTATCGACAAGATAACACCACTCGCTATCAGTGGATGTTATTGGTAACAATTGGTTTAACCCTCATTTTTTTGTTTTCTCAAATTGTCGCTTGGAAGTCCTTATTCAACCAACAAATATTTGTAGCCTATAGTAATACAGCGTCCTATGTGTATGTGATTAGCGTATTACACTTTGTACACGTTTTAGCAGGTCTACCTTTTCTCATATTGTTCTTACATGCTGCCATTAAAAGAATGAAAGAACCAGTAAGTGTATTAGTCTATTTTTCTGATCCAGAAAAACGACTGAAACTTGATTTATTGACTAAATATTGGCATTATTTGGATGGATTATGGCTGTATTTAGTCTTGTTTTTTTGGTTGAATTATTTTTTTCAGTGATCTTTGATGTATGAAAAAAACCAACGTCCTACGACTCCTAGATAAAGAAAAAATCCCCTACAAAACTTTCCAATACGATTACGATCCAGATCATTTATCTGCTAAAGCGATTGCAGAAGAAAATGGAATTTCTCTCCAGCAAGTCTATAAAACGTTAGTTGGTAAAGGCAATGTTACGGGTGTATTAGTAGCAGTCATACCAAGTAATGGCACGCTGGATTTCAAGTCAGTTTGCAAAGCAGCAGGGAATAAGAAAATGACCCTCGTAGCGGTAAAAGAACTGCAAGGTCTAACGGGTTATATAAGAGGTGGCTGTTCTCCCATGGCAATGAAAAAGCCCTATCCAGTTTTTTTAGATGAATCTATCCTGCAACAGGAGTTGATTTATGTGAATGCAGGTCAGCGAGGTTTATTAGTAGGAATAGCACCTTCGGATTTAGTAAGGATCACAAAAGCTACAGTCGCCAAAATTAGTTTGGAATAATTGACTAAAACAATATATTATATTGCATAATAACTAATAATGATAATTTGCGTCTTCTTGATATAAGAATAAAAGAAAAATAATTATATTGCTTCTAAATGAGAAGTAAAAAAGGTCGAGTTGGACCTTATCAACTTCAACCTCAACTTCAATCTCAAAACGAGAGGTTGACAGCTAATGTATAGGTCAACGTCATAATTTTGAGGTTGAAGTTGAATTTGAGATTGAAGTTAATTTTCTTCTTTTTCCTTAAAAGAAATTTAAATAAACAATGGAATTAAAAATTAATGGTCAGGTAAAGCAAGTGGATGTCGAAGACAACATGCCGCTACTTTGGGTGCTTAGAGATGAATTGAACATGACGGGTACAAAGTATGGATGTGGGGTTTCTTCCTGTGGTGCATGTACTGTGATGATTGATGGCGTTGCGACTAGAACTTGTACATTACCTGCTGCTTCTGCCGCTGGAAAAGATATTAAAACGATCGAAGGTGTTGCAGAAAGCGGAAACTTGTCTGCTGTTCAAAAAGCATGGATTCAACATCAAGTACCTCAATGCGGCTACTGCCAGTCAGGACAAATTATGGTAGCAGAAGCATTGTTGGATAGCAATCCTTCTCCAACAGACGAAGATATTGATGCCGCTATGACTAATATATGCCGTTGTGGAACCTACCAACGGGTACGATCTGCAATTCATACTGCTGCTAAGTGGAGAGCAGATGAAACGACTTTACCAGGATAGTCACAGTCGTTCTCACTTCAATTTATTTAAACGAATATAGTCTGGTTTCTTAATATTCCTCGGGAACGTTTTGAATCGCAGACTACAAAAAAGTATAAAAATGGGTAAATGGACTCGTAGAGCATTTATAGCTGGCGGCGGTTTAGCAGGCGTAGGATTGATTGTAGGAATCGGCGGCAATATGTATTTAAATAAAGCGATCAAAAAATATTCAGGCAAAGGAATGGGCGATGGCGCTTCCCTAAATGCTTGGGTGCGGATTGCTCCAGATAATACCATTACGATGGCAGTACCACGTGCAGAAATGGGACAAGGAGTATATACTGCTTTGCCAATGTTATTAGCAGAGGAACTGGAAGTAGACATGAATCAAATCGAAATTGTTCATCCTCAGCCAGAATCCCCTTATGCCAATACTTTTTTATTGGATCCTAATCCAAGAAAAGCGTATGCCAGTTATTCTATGATGGCGAAGGTCGCTTCTTTCTTACCAGTCGTCGGTACAGGCGGAAGTACATCTGTCAAGGATTTATATGATCACTTAAGAGAAATGGGCGCTACCGCAAGAGAAGCATTAATTGCTGCGGCTGCTGAGAAATGGGGCGTTAAAGCAAGTGACTGTTATGCAGAAAGTGCACATGTCATCAATAAAAAAACCAAAGAGAAATTGTCCTACGGTTCTTTAGCAGAAGTTGCGGCAACAGTCGAATTGGATTTTAACCCACCTTTAAAAGAACAAAAGGACTTTAAGCTTTTAGGAAAAAGAATTCAGCGTTTAGATATTCCAGAAAAAGTGACGGGTACGGCTCAATTTGGTATTGATGCTCGGCCAGAAGGAATGCTAGTAGCTGCGATTAGACATGCTTCTTATGTAGGCGGTACCGTAAATGGTGTCAGCAATATAGAAGAAGTAGAGAAAATGAGAGGCGTCAAGAAAGTGGTGCTATTAGAAGATGGTTTGGGCGCAGCGGTTGTTGCGGATAACACATGGCGAGCGAAAAATGCTGCATTAGCCTTAGATTTAGAGGAAGAGGCTAATAGTTTAGAAAATATATCTTCTTCGGATATTTCTAAAATGTTGGGCGATATCATTGCGGATGATAGCAAAATGATCGGTAAGCCAGAAGGTCATGGCGATGTTGCGGCTGCTTTGGGCGGAGATGCCAAAGTTGTAGAAGCTAGTTATGAAGTACCTTATTTATCACAATGTACAATGGAGCCATTGAATTGTACGATGGTTATCAATGGAGACCAATGTGAGGTTTGGGTAGGTCATCAAGGTGGCTCTTTGGTAAGAGACGCTGTGAATGCAGTAACAGCCATTCCAAAAGATAATATCAAAGTCAATATTACTTATTTAGGTGGGGGATTTGGTAGAAGAGCGGAGTTAGATTTTGTTAAAAAGGCGGCAATGGTTGCTAAGCAAATGGAAGGCACCCCGATTCAATTAGTTTTTACCAGAGAAGAGGATATGAAGAATGGTATGTATCGACCAGCCGTAGCGAGTACCTTTAAAGGAACAGTTGGAGCAGATGGGATGATTGATGCGTGGGATAATAAAATGGCTTTGCAGTCAGTGGGGTATTCTTCGATGATGCGAATTATGCCAGCGATGGCAGAACCACCAGAGAAAGATCCTCAATCTGCGGAAGGAGCTATCGAGTTACCATATGCTAGGAATAATGTTTCTGTTCAGTTTGGAGAGTTGGAGTTACCAGCTTTGCAAGTAGGAAACTGGAGAAGTGTTGGTGCTTCTCAAAATGGTTTCTTCACGGAATCCTTTATGGATGAAATGGCCCATGCTGCTGGACAAGACCCTTATGAATTTAGAAAGAAGCATATGGAAAAGAGTGATTTGCCAGATGCAGATAGATATTTGGCCGTACTAAATAAAGTAGCGAGTATGGCAAATTGGTCTACGCCTTTAGCTGAGGGGAAATCTAGAGGTATTGCGATCTTAAAGTCTTTCGGATCTATCGTTGGACAAGTAGCAGAGGTTACTAAATTAGGAGACAAGCAAATTAAGATAGATAAAGTATATTGTGTGATCGACTGTGGTAGAATTGTTAATCCAGATACGATCGAAGCGCAGATGCAGTCGGGTATTGTATATGGTCTGTCTGCTGCCTTATTCGGAGAAATCACGATGACGGAAGGTCAAATCGATCAGCAGAATTTCCCGCAATATGAAATGGTTCGAATGAATACTTCTCCAACAGTAGAAGTTCATATTATGGAAGTAGATGCTTATCCGGGTGGAGTAGGAGAGCCTGCTACGCCTCCAGCTGCGCCAGCTGTGGTGAACGCTATTTTTGCGGCTACGGGTGATCGAGTGCGTTCTTTACCTTTGATGAAGCATGGCTATACTTTTGCCTAGGGAAAGTTCAAGATCAAGTGTCAAGGTCAAGTATCAAACATACTAATCGTAGACCATTGGTTTGTTAAATATTGTTGATTTTTAACATTAAAAGAGAGATGCTTTGTCTGAAGTATCTCTCTTTTTGTTTGTCGATTTGTAATATTTTTTTACCACGGATGCACAGATTATTACGAATAAGTTTACTAAAACCTTCAAGGATAGTAAACTTAAAACGAAATCTTTTATTGTCGAAAAATGTCCAAAAACAAAACCACCTTTCAAGCAGATTTATTCAATTTTCATGAATCTGACCTTTGGAGCTTTCATCTAAAAGTGCCAGCAGAGATTGCGGCACCTTTTATAACAAAAGATCGAAGAGTCCTACTACAAATAGGCGACTTACCCGCTTTTGCCTGTGCCCTAATGCATGATGGAAAAGGAGATTACTTTATTAATATCAATAAAGAACGTAGGAAAAAATTAGGCTTACAATTGGGCGATACCGTAAGTGCAACGATCGAAAAAGATGAAAGTAAATATGGAATGCCCATGCCAGAGGTAATGGAAATATTATTAGCAGAGGATGAAGAGGCAAATAAATATTTTCACCTGCTAACGCCTGG
>CALJIY010000565.1 GCA_937973945.1 uncultured Saprospiraceae bacterium
CGAGGGCCGATATTCGGTGGAGGAACAATACCATTTTCAACAATTGTTTGAAAAGAATTACCACCATCCATACTACGCTCTAATTTATAGGTCGTCTTTAAATTTTGCTTACCTAAGCGAATGTTGAAGAAGGTCGTTCCATCTTCATTCTCTTTGGTAAAAGTGAATCGATACGTCACATCGTCTCCTGGCGTGTTCACATCGTTATCTACGTGAACTTCGTATCGAATATTTTCTCCAAAAGAATAGTAGTTAGGTCCGCCAAAAGCTAATTCGGCTGGTACATAAGCTGCAATAATCGTAATCGTGTTCGGATTATCGGGACTGCGAAAGGCATACAAATCAGTGTTATCTGCTAATGGATCATTAGCAATTAAAGGGGCTTCTCTATGAGAAGAAGCATTGGCTAAGAAACAGCCTAGCAATAAAAGCATAACTAGTCTGATCCTTAGTTTTGCTAAAACTTTTATGGATATCATATGTATAAAAAATTTAGGAGTAGGCATATCTTTCCCATCTACTGCTGGGCAGGAGGATGCTTATACTCGTAGTTAAAAAAGATTTTTAATTAGTCGCTGGGTATAATTTTACTGATCTAGCTAGTGATCTAATGTGGGATTTAATCACTGAATCAGTCCAAATAATACTAGACTAATCAGCTAAATAATCGCTAAGTAATCTTAATTCTTGATCTTGGGAATTCGTTCGGCTGGCTATGGTATAATGCTTTTTTGCTTCCGTCATTTTACTACCTTTTTGATAGATGACCGCTAGTAAGGTATTAACATCGATATTATTAGGTCGTTTTTCATATTCTGTTAATGCATAATCTAAGGCTTTATCAAGATCTCCCAAGTTATCCATATAAAATCGGGCGTATTCCATATTCATATTATGTCCATGTAAAACATCGTCTTCCAACATTACCAGAACTTCTTTATTTAATTTATCTGCCTCAGCTTGCCTATTTGTATTCAAATAAATAGTAGCCAATTGTTCATAAAAACCTACTTCCGGAATAATAGCACAAGCTTTTTTTAATAAGGATTCTGCTTTTTCCATATCTCCTTTTTTCTCAGCGATACCTGCTAAAGCAGCAATCGCAAAAGGATAATCTTCTCTTTCGGATAAAATTCTGTTGTATTGAGCTTCTGCTTCTACAGATGAACCATACTGCTCGTATAATTCTCCTAAAGTCAATCTAGCCCATGCTGTGTCTTCATAGCCTGGATAACCTGCGGCTACAGCCAATTTCATCGCTTCGATAGCACCATCTGTATCCCCATGAATTTCTCGGAGGTAGGATACCCTTGAATAAGATCTTAAGTCTGGTCGAAGACTGACCATTTTATCCGCCATCGCTATTGCTTTTTCGTAGTCGCCCAATTCTACATACGCATCTGTCAATACGCCATAAATTTGTGCATTATAGCTATATTCTTGAGCCGCTTCTAATCCAACTTGTAATGCTTCTATAAATTCATGTTGAGATAATAAGACAGAAGCTTTTAAAGATTTTGCTTGAAACTCAATATTGCGATCGGTAAGTTTATTAGTCAAAATACTATCTAATAAATTCAAAGCAGATGGATAGTAGTGCCCGTGTTCGCCTGTAACTCTTGCTTCAATAATAAAGACTCGAGCCATCTGCAGCGCTGCTTTATGGTCTTTGTCATTCTTCTTCAAAGCGTTGAGTGCCTGACTATAGGCACTTTGCATTTTATCCCACTCTTGGCCATACTGTATAGCCGCTGGGCGAGTCAGTAGTTTAGGATAGCTTTTTTTTGCGAAGCTTGCCACAGCTACCTCCACGGGTGTGCTTGGTTGTTGGCAAGCGATACAAAAACTTAATAATAGGCATAGAAGTGCCCCTAGAGATAAGTGTCTCTTGATTTTCATGGACATCGTTTTTAATGTTTAATTTTTAGAATTACTACCGTAATTATGGTCTACATTTTATATACGATTTGAAAGATGTCTTTGGATTTCCAAATTTGAAAAAAAATATTTATCTCCATTTTAATCTTAGCCTAGCTCATCAGAAATTAACAGGTAGTTATTTTTTCCGCAGTCAACCCACCAATTTTATTTCCTTTTGCATCTATCCATTTAGTAAGTCATTGACTCTACAAAATATTTAACGTAATTTTACGTTATTAATCGTAAATAAACGCTAAATAACTTTATTGTAAGTTGAATAACAAATAAAATACTATGCAACGACTAACAAAAGCAGAAGAAGAAATTATGCATCTAATATGGGACAATGCTCCTTGCACGGTTGCCCAATTACTAGATATCATCGCTAAGGCAAAAGGGGGAAAGAAGCCGCCACATAGCACGATCTCTACTTTGGTGAGAAGTATTGAGGATAAAGGTTTTCTAAATCATAAAGCGTATGGGCGAACTTATGAGTACTATGCTATAGTAAAAAAGGAAGCATATAGCAGAACGCATATACAAGGTTTTTTAAAAAATTACTTTGATAATTCTCCTTCTCAATTGGTCTCCTTTTTGGTAAAAGACCAAAATATTTCTTTAGATGAATTGCAGGAATTGATGAAGAAATTAGAGGAAGATCAGTAACTATATATTTTCTTTTAAAAATATAGAAATCTTAAAAAATGAGATTGTCGAGGTTTGTAACCTCGATACTATATGATTATCATAGTGCATCAAAGTTACAAATCATTCCTCCGAAAGCTAATTGATTACGAGTTATTTATAGTGCGAAGGTAGATGGCAGAAATTTTCAAAATGGCTGTCATCTTTCCAAAAAACCAGATGACAGCCACTTTCTAAGTTTCTGCCATCAAGAGTCCGTCTCTTATATATATTCTAAAAAAACACACAATGCTATTATACTTATCAAAAATGACTGCCTTTTGGCTAGTGGCTTGGATACTATATCGCTGCCTACTATCCAAAGAAACGTTCCATCATTGGAATCGTTTTTATTTACTTTTTGCTATTGGACTAGGACTAGTGCTACCATTAATAGAAGTGGCATCTCCAATTGCCACCATCCCTACTTTTCTGTTGCCAGAACTAGTCATTGTAGGCACTGCGATAGAGCCACAAATTATTATAACAGCCGTTCAAAAAAACATAAGTTGGTCTTGGCAAACTTATATCAGTATCGGCTATACCATTGGCTTACTATGGAGTAGTTGGCGTTTTATTAGAGAACTCTATCTGCTGCGACAATTAAAACAAGAGGGCTTGGTACAAATCCGTCCTGCCTATACTTGGGTAGCCCATTCCTCTGTAATTAATCCTTTTTCTTTCTTTGGTTATTTGTTCTGGAAAGAAGATCCTGCCGCGCAGCCCTATATATTGAAACATGAGTTGGCACACATCCAACAAGTTCATAGTGCTGATAAATTATTGATTAGATTATTAACTATCCTATTCTGGTGGCATCCAATGGTGTATATTTTTCAAAAAGAACTCGATCAGGTACACGAATACTTAGCAGATAAAGCAGCGATTGCCTTAGGCAATAAACATCAGTATGGACAACTGCTTTTGACACAAGCTAGCACTAATCAAATTAAAGTAACCAAAATTCCGATAACCAATACCTTTATTAATTCACCCATAAAAAACAGAATTATTATGTTGTTACAACCTATTTCGCCTTTAAAGAATTTTTGGAAATACGTTTTTGTGTTACCACTATTGGCTATAGTATTTTTTGCCTGTCAACCTGAAAGCGTGGAAGCTCCTATTAAAAATGTAGGTGCTATACAAGGTGAACAACTAGATACGAAGAGTAAAAACACTACTTCAAATTCAATAAATCAAGAAATAATTGGAGACAATTATGTAACAGACACGATTGTTACTTTTGATGCAGCAACTTACACAGAAACTTTTCAAGTCGTCAAAGTACCCTTCTATAAGGAAGTAGACCAAATGCCAACATTTGGAGATTGTCCAAATTTATCTGGAGAGGAACTTAAAAATTGTAGCAATAACGCATTATTAACTTACATCTATAACAATATCAAATACCCCAAAGAAGCTGCTAAAAATGATATTGAAGGAACAGTCCTAACAAAGTTTGTCGTCCGAACAAACGGTTATATAGATGCTGT
>CALJIY010000566.1 GCA_937973945.1 uncultured Saprospiraceae bacterium
CTAGGTTATCCCGCAGATCGCTTAGAAATCTTATCAGGTGGCTGGCCATGTGATTTGGATACCTTGACTTTGTATACGAGACCCTTGTCTGGTAAAATAAAACAAGATTTAATTCAGTCACCTAGTTTAGTACAACCTTGCGATGAATTAACTTATGAGTTACAGGTAACCAATATTGATCGAGCTATTTTATATGATACAGAAGTATCGGTCTTCTTACCTTATTCGTCGGGAATGGAATTTATTCCCAATACGGAGGAAGCCTGCTACCCGTGTAATGCCAGTGCGCCCAATTATAATTTTCCAATTTTCACCCCAACAGAAATAGTCGTCACTACTTTAGGGATAGAATACATCTGGGATATTGAAACCTTAATTGCTCAAATTGATATGAATGGTTTTTCTGGATTGGAAGATCCTGATATTAATGAAAGAGTGCTGCGTATTCAATTTGATGTAAAGACCAATTGTGATTTTACGGTAGGCGACTTTCCAAGATTTAGAAGTAGTGCAAGAACTGCCTGTGGTGCAGTGACAAATTCTGTCATTCAATCAGGAGATGTGGTGGCAATTGAAGGAACTGGCTCTGCATATAGAAGTTTGATTGATTTAAATGTCCTTGATCCTAGTGGTCCCATCAATGCATGTGGTGGAATGGCGACATTAGAAACTAGCGTACAATTCACCAACACAACAGATGGCTTAGATTCCATCATGATTGTATTGCCTCCAGGTGTCACCTATGATCCAGGCTCCGTATTCTTTTCTAACGCTTTGTTTGTCTATTCTACAACGCCTACACTCAATGTGGTGAATGGAATCCAAGAAATTAAATTTGGGGTGCGTCCAAATATTCCCGCATTTACACCTATAGATTTTGTATTGGATGTAAATACCGACCCTGATTTAATTACGTGTAGATTTTTAGAGCAGCCAATTCTGGCACGTACTTATATTCCGAATACAGTTTCTTGTGATGGGGTGTCTTGCGATTTAAGTGTACTGACAGGCTCTACAGAAGAACCTGTAGTTTTTGCGAAGTATGATTATGATATCATAGACTATGATTTAAGTGCTGCTTGTGGAGGAACTGAATTAATGCTCTCTTTGACTATTCAAAATAATGGAATTTATCCTATTACAGAGCCAACCAATATTGATATATTTTTCGATGCAGATAATAGTGGCACAAATAGTATGGGTGATCTAATGATCGGTACTCTGAATACTACCTCAATTATTCCTGTTGGGGAAAGCATCGTATTGAATGAAACCTTAGCGATTGACCCAACTCAAGGATGTCCGCTATTAGCTTCTTTTGATGGATGTACGTGTATGGAAGAAATTCCACTAGATAATTTAAATAGAAATAATGCAGGCCTAGATACGATCATCTGTAATAATGGTTCTATGGAATTAGGTTGTGGAGAAAATGAGGCAGGATTTAGTTATTTCTGGTCAGGATTAAATGGGGCGCCGATCAGTGCTTTATCCGATCGAATGTTTCCGAACCCTGAATTTATGTACAACAATACCAATACCAATCCTGATACTTTAGACTATGCCTTAGTAACTACGGTAGGGGAGTGCATGAGTACAGATACCATTCAAATTATAGTCTTACCAACAATTACTACGGTCGCTGCGAATTCCGCTATTTGCCCAGGCAGCCCCGTCGTTCTAAATGGTCCGCTAGGTTTTACTGACTATCAGTGGATGCCAATTGTTGATTTATCAGATGACACAATCCCAAGACCAACGATTAATACCTTGACGACTCCTTCTACTACCTACACTTTGAGCTACACCAATGCGGAAGGATGTTTAGAGCAGTACGAAGAAAAAGTAGATTTTGGTTTCAATTGTACGGATGTAGAATTAGACAAAACAGTAGATCTAACAACCGCAAATGTGGGAGATCTTTTAACCTACACCTTAATCTTAGTTAACCAAGGCCCATTACCTGCATCAGGAGTAGAGGTAACAGATCAACTACCGAGTAGTCTGCAATATGTTAGCCATAGTCCTGCGGCAGCATTATACGATCCAAGTACAGGTATTTGGGATATTGGCGTGGTATTAGTTGGAGACACTTTTACTATAGATATTATGGCGAATGTATTGGAACTTGGCTTGATAAATAATGTGGCAGAAGTAAGTGCCATGGACAATACCGATAGTGATTCCGCTCCAAATAATGGTAACCCCAACGAAGATGATTATGGAGAAACCTGTACGACGATACCTACTATAATCGTATGTGATTTTGAAGTGCCAGTATTAACTGCTCCGAATGCAGATAGCTATCAATGGTATATAGATGGAGTCGCCATACCTAATGCTACGGCAGCTACTTTTCAACCAGATGCTTTTGTGGAAGATTCCTATTTTGGAACCCATACCTATTCTCTTTATCCAGATGGAAGTTGTGGGTATGAATTACAAATAGATCGCTGTACCGCAGATTTAAGTTTGTCCAAAACAGCCACTCCCACGACCGCTTTATTGGGAGATATTATTACCTATACTATTGTTCTGCAAAATGATGGACCTGCGGATGCAACCAATATTCAAGTGGCAGAAATAATTCCGCAAGGTCTATCCTATACTAGCCATACAGCGACAAATAGTTTCTATAATAGTTTATCAGGCAATTGGGAGATTCCTTCCGTAGCAATCGGAGCCATAGAAACCTTGACGATTGAAATGGAATTAGTAGAAGGTGGTCGTTTCATCGATAATACAACGGAAATAATTGCAGTGGACCAACCAGATATAGATAGCGCACCAGATAACGATGATGGGGATCAGAGTGAAGATGATGAAGACAAGGCAACGATTTTTTCAGATTATGTAGCAGACATTGGAAATTTTGTATGGAATGATATTAATCAAAATGGTATCCAAGATATAGGAGAGGCAGCAATGCCAAGTGTAAGCGTTTCCTTATTTGATGCCAATACAAATACCTTAATTGCTACTCAAATTACAGATACTGATGGAGCATATTATTTTAGAGATATTCCACTAGGGGATTATTTTTTAATTTTTGATATCTCCAATACAACAGCTTATACAGATTTTGTAGCGACCCTACAAGACAATTTTTCAGAAGGAAAAGATAGTGATATTTCTGTGATTGGAAGAACAGATAATTTTGCTTTTGATCCTTTTACTGGTGATGATTTTACTATTGATGCAGGCTTTCATTTGAATTGTGAACCTCCTGCAGTACAAGTTTTTGGAAATTAATAATTGACTGTTTTTTGAATTTTTAGACACAAAGTAACCCTCTGATGAGAAAATTTTTATTTAAAGTTGTCCTTGTTTTTTTTACTTTTCTATTGATGGATAGCACCTTGGTTGCACAAGCACCTGATTGTATCGCTAGTGGTTGTCCAGAGATAGAAGTAATAGAACTAAACAATATTCCCGGATTTGCGCAGACTGATGAGCTCATGGTTTGTGGTGCCGCTGATACCTTAGCCTTCTTAATATATATTGAAGAACCGGGTAATATCTCTGGCACACAGATGTCTGTTATTTTTAAACCAGGGATGCAATATGCTGGCTTTGAATTAACAGAGTATTCGGGTACTAGTATGTCTGTTGTAGATCCAACGCCAGAAAAGCCTAGGTTCTTATTGGATGGTATTACTGAAGGGGTGTTTATTGCCTACATCGGGGTGGATGCTACTTGTGATGCGGATATAGATGCCTTGACTTATAGTGTCAATTTAAAATTCAATTACATCTATGAGGATACTTGTGGAAAC
>CALJIY010000567.1 GCA_937973945.1 uncultured Saprospiraceae bacterium
AAGGCAAACTTTTGGATATTATAAGCTACCTCTGAGGAGACACCAGCGAATGGCCAAGATTCATCAATAACAATGACTCTGTTCGTCTTTTTTACGGAGTTCACGATGGTTTCGTGATCCATTGGGCGAATTGTCCTTAAATCTATTACTTCTGCCGAAATCCCTTCTTTCGCTAATTCATCTGCTGCTTCTATTGCTTCTAAGATCATTTTATTATAAGATACTAAAGTGATATCAGTACCTGTTCGTCTTATCGCCGCTTTGCCTATTGGTATTAATAATTCTTCATTTTCACCAGTCATCGGCGCTCCTTCTGTTTCCCATGTTTTCTTACCAAAAGAATAAGTTCTTTTACCTGGTGTTGTTGTATCTAAATTTAAAGCATACATCATCTCTGACTCCATGATACAAACTGGATCATTATCTCTTATGGCTGTTTTTAATAATCCTTTTGCATCTCTAGGGTCAATAGAAGAAATTACTTTCAAGCCAGGGCAATTCGCTAACCAAGCTTCAAATGTTTGTGAATGTTGTTGCGCTAATTGACCAGCAGCACCAGATGGACCTCTAAATACAATCGGACAAGCATATTGACCACCAGATTGGGAAAGCGTCTTAGCTGCATTGTTGACGATTTGGTCAAATGCCAAGACCGCAAAATTCCAAGTCATGAACTCTACAATTGGTCGTAGTCCGTTCATCGCTGCTCCTACACCGATGCCTGCGAAACCTAATTCGGCAATAGGGGTATCAATCACTCTTTTTTCACCAAATTCCGCTAACATACCCTTACTTACCTTGTATGCACCGTTGTATTCTGCTACTTCTTCTCCCATGAGGAAGACATTTTCATCTCTGCGCATTTCTTCGATCATGGCCTCTCTTAGGGCATCTCTTAATGATATTTTTCTTGACATATGGGTGATTTTTTATTTTACTTTTTATAGCGAAAATTCGCTCAGACAAGCCTATTTTATTGCTGTCCTTGCTTTATTGAAAGCAGTATGGATTGAATGCGCAAAAATACTAAAAACAGCTAGGAAACACAATTATTTTGATCAGTCAGATGGGTTTTTAGAAGTCAGAGGTCAGATCGTTCTGGTTAGCTACGCTAACGGAACTGTCAGATGTCAGACTTATGACGTTGACCATAGAACACTTCTAATAGCACAGCGATCTGACAGCGCAGCAATCTATTTAGAGACAATCTGTTTTAATGTTTCTAAACCTTCCCCCTCTTCAAAATAATTTAAATGATGACAACAGATGTCATGTGTATCGGGAGCTAATGCAGGCGGGATTGCTTTAATTTGTTCTACCAAAACGGCAATATCGTTCGGAACATTGCTATTGGCTACATTGCCAACTTTAAGAACAAAGGCTTCCATGAATTGGCTAAATCGTTTATCCTGTTTATTATTATAAGTAGTGGTATCTCCTGCGACAATGGTATATTTTGTATGCCCTTTGATACCATTTTTATATAGATTTTCTATAAATGGGCTACTTGGACTCATTTGCGCTAAGGTGACGGTCAATAACTTTGACGCTGTTAGGGTCTTATTGACTACATCTAGGAAAGTACCCAAAGGACCTAGCCAAGCTCTTCCATAATTTAATGCAACCGTCAATAGCTTATTTACAACATCTCTATACCCAGGAATATCTCCAAAGACAGATCCGCCATTCGGCGTACCAAACATAAATAATTGATCAATGGTATTATCTCCTTTTCTGATCTGTTCTATCATATATCTAGATACCAAACCACCCATGGAATGCGCAAGAATGTCTACGGTCTTACCATCATCTTTGCCAATACCATATTTCTCTAATTGCTTATTCAATTCTTGGGCAATTTTTTCTATAGGCTCATTGAGATTTTCGTAGTCAAAACTTAAAATTAGGTCATATCTTTTTTGATGTAAAAGAAAATTTAAATTGGCCAGCATCGGCTTGGTATCGCCTATGATGCCGTGAATCACTACGAGCACTTTTTTTGCTTGGTCTACACTCGGTAACAAATTGACTTTATTGCGAACCACTTTTCCTTTTGGCGTGTAGGTAACTTTTCTAAGCTTAAATGCCTTATCTCGAAAGCCAGTCAATTTTAAAAGCCCGAACCATAATGCTTTTCCTAAACTTCTTTTACCAGTGCGAGTAGGACTAGCATCCGCATCAGGAAATTCATCAATGATAATATGCGCCTTTCCATCTTTTGTTTTGCTGGATTCTCCAAAGGGAATTAAAAAACCATCTTTGAAGGTAACAGGTATGATGTTTTCATTGCGCCCTAATTTTTGATGAATCGTCAATTCTAAAGGTTGCTGCTTTAAGGCTGCCTTATTTTTAATACCACTTAATTCAATAATGGATTTGTCTTGATAATGCCGGCTTCTGGTGTTGCGTTTTGATAAATTGAGTAATTCAAAATGCTCTCCCTTTCTTATATTATGAAGCCCTAATGAGGCTTGTAAACTTCTACTAGTTGTAGGAGCATGTAAAGCAGTGAAAGCAATATCAGCTTGAAATTCAGAAGGGGCCGTGATCGTGATGCCATCGCCTTTAAAAGCAATAGCCTTATCGCCAATGCTACTTTGTTTACGAATAGTATTGACCGTAATGGTTTGCGTACACCAGTCTTCCTTGGGTAAGGTGACTGGTCGTTTTGTTATAGATTTAGTAGCGCCTAATTCTATTTTATTCAGCTGAAATTTATGATCATCAAAAGGTTCTGTACTAACGATGACTTTAAAGATATCTGTAGTCTGGTGTATGTTTTTATCTTTAATCAGCAATCCATGATCTTTATCTAATACGATTGTTTTTGAATTAGCTGGGATGCGTTGACTTTTAAAATGGAGCTGTATTTCAAAGCTAGCGCTTAAATAGAGTAGGGCGACATACAAGTCTTTTTTACTGCTATTCCTCGCATGAATCTGATACCAAATAGGTTTAGCATTACCTTGATCGTCTGTATCTTCTCCTGCTTTCCAATAGTCGATGGTGACAGGTTGATCTTGATGCGCTATTAAGTCTCCGTTTGTTTCTTCTTCAAAAAATTGTACTTCAATGGCCTTTAATAATTCGGGACTCGCTTTTTGGTTGGATAAAGAGGCAATGTTTTCCCATTCTTGTATATGCTCTAATTGTTGGACAATGTATTGGGCTGCCGCCACACTCATTCCTCGTTTTCCGTGCAATAATTTCCTCGTATTGGTGTAGAGGATTTCTAATTTTCTAGACCATACTTTTAAAGTATAGGGGGCTTCAGGATAATTTTCTATAAATTGGATGAATGGAGAAGGATTGGCTTGGTATTTTTTTAAAAATTTGGCAATGTGGTGCGGCCTTCCTTCCAAATTAACCAGCATAGTAGTGGGATAGGTTTCTACTTCCCCCCAATAGGTTTTTGTTGTATCTAAGACTGTTGTATTCGATAAAATGGACTCATTTAATAAAATCCTGTCTATTCCAGATTGACCAATTGAATCCGCTATCGTATGAATGTCTTCATAGATTCCTATACGGAGATTGGGTAATAAGAAAGGTGCGGTAGGCAAGCCATGAATGCCTCCATAAGCTAAGCGCCAATGCCCATTTTTATAAGCAATTAGGTGCCGTTTTTTATTAGGGAATATCTCTTTTTGTAGGAATAGGGTATTCGGATTAAACCCGCCTAAAGGATATAACGTGGGCTGTTGATTTTGTGCTGTATTATATACTTTGTGTCTAACTCTTTCAAAAAGATTACTGTAGCTGATATTTCTATTTTGTACCAGTATTTCTAACAATACGGTGCTAAATAAACCTCTTTGATTAGTGGTTTCCCACGCCTCTTCATCTCGTTCACACGCAGAGAGGAGTACATGCTTAGAATGGGGTATACTAAGGGCACCGTTGGTGTCAAATTGATTTTGGTAGTAATGATCATCTTCTAACAAATAGCTTTGGAGCGATCGTTCTTCAGAGCGTCCTTCGGTGAATCTATTTAAGCCCAAATGTAATCTTGCAGCTCCACTTCGAGTGACGGATGCAGAATGACAAGAATCTGCTATTACGATGGTATGAACGCCAGTAGGGATACGGGAGAGTAGTACGGCTATTTCTTTATCGGTTAAATCATAATTCCCTGGTAACCTGCTATCATAACAAACAAAGGTTTCATCTTGACTTTTCGAGTCAAACTGTCTAAAGGCCTGCGCAGAAGTGGCATAAGACCCATGTCCTGCGTAATAAAAAAGGACGGTATCTTCTGGGTTGGCCTTCTTTATTAAATGGTCTGTAAAGCCTTTGATAATATTTTCTCTAGTGGCTTGCTCATTGGTGAGGGTATGTGCAAGGACATTTTGATAGTTCTTTTCGACGAAGTCTCTGAATGCTTGTACGTCGTTTACACATCCAACTAGATTACTTACGCCTGATTGAGGATGGTAGTTGTTTATTCCCACAAATAGGGCATGTGTAGTTGCCATATTGGTCTTTTATGTT
>CALJIY010000568.1 GCA_937973945.1 uncultured Saprospiraceae bacterium
AATAAAACCTACCAAACTACTCACATTCACTAAACACATTCCTACAAGGTTTTTCACAGTGCTTGGATCTAAATAAACGCTCGATGGATAAAAAAGATTATAGTCTTTTTGATAACTTGATAGAAGGGATACAAGTTATTAGTAAGGATTACAAATACTTATATGTCAATGATGCATTGGCTTCTTTTATTGGCGTAAAGAAAAAGAGTATGATCGGTAATCGCATTTTGGAGCGATTTCCACAACTCGAAGGGCATAGTCTCTATCATGGAATACAACAATGCATGACGGAACGAATCGTTGTGGAACTGATTATTGCATTTAGATTGCGGGATGGTTCAGAGGTATGGGCAGCAATAAAGGCACAACCTTATGACACTGGTATTTTCATTATGTCCTCCGATATAACTCAACAAAAAGAAGCAGAACTAATAATACAAGAAAAGGAGAACTATTATAGAGACTTGTTTGAACAACTACAAGAAGGATTTATTGTTCAAAAAGTGATAAAAGATGAGGCAGGAAATATAGTTGATTTCCGTATTGAAGAAATCAATAAATTAGCTGCGCAGGCTTTTGGACAAGCTAAAAAAAGGCTAATCGGCTCACCTATTTCTAAATTTTTAGGCCCTATAAAAGAACAAGTTTTAGAGCTAGCGAAGCGCGTGATAACTGAAAAGGAATCAGTTAAATTTGTTTCCTTTTACCCTATGGTTAATCGCTGGGTACAAGTAAGTTCTTATAGTCCAAAGCCTGATCACATAGCGGCCTTTCTTACGGATGTTACTCAACTTAAAGAATATGAAGGCCAATTAGCAAAACTCAATCAGGAGTTGGAGCTGATGGTCAATAATCGAACGATCGAATTAGTAGATGCATTAGATAGAGAAAGGAAAATTAATGATTTAAAAAGTAATGTTATCTCAATGACCTCCCATGAATTAAAGACCCCGCTGGCAGCGATAAAATTATGTGTATCCGTATTAGAAAAACTCAATGTAGCACCTAATTTCGCAGAACGAGGGGAATACTATGGTTATATCAAAGAAGAGGCGGTTAACTTATTGGACATGTTAGACAGTTTTTCCAAGAGCGATCTATTGCAAAAAGAGTCTCCCCATGAAGCCTTTGACTTACCAGAAATGATCCTTAAGCTAACGAAAGACTTGAAAGGATTATGTCAGGATGGACAGACCATTGTCTATGAGTCGAAGGGCAAGCAGCTATTAAGCATTGATGAAACTATCTTGCGAAGAATTTTATTAAACTTAGTATCTAATGCGCTTAAGTATTCTAAAGAAGATGTTACCATAAAGACCAAAGTAAAAAAAGGTAGTCTAATTATTAAGGTTATAGACCAAGGAATAGGGATTCCAAAAAAAGAACAAGGGAAATTATTCACTAAATTCTTTAGAGCAACCAACGCTGTTAATATTCAAGGCACTGGCCTTGGTTTACATATAGTCAAAAGTTATGTGGCCTTAATGAAGGGGACAATTAAATGTAAGAGCAAAATTAATAAGGGGACTATCATTAGCATGAAAGTACCTATTGAAATGGAGTAAGATTCTCTAAGCTACTTCCTTAGGTATTTTAATAACAAAAGTAGCACCTTTTCCTACACTTGATTTGACCTTGGTTTTCCCACCTAGTAAGTTGACCAAACGATTTACAATCACCAATCCGACTCCTATTTCATTTATATCCTCAGATTCATTTTCTTTTTTTGCAAATAAATTAAAGATAGCAGCTTGTCTATTTTTCTCTATACCGATGCCATTATCGACCACTTTAAAGACATGGTATTTTGCTTTCGATTTGTATTTAATATGGATGCTTGGATGATCCTTTTCCTTATCTATAAATTTAATACTATTTTGTATCAGGTGTTCAAAGATATGCTGAATAGCAGTTCTAGAGGTATATAAGGTTGGAAGATTAGAAGCGCTTGTTATCTCAATAGTTGAGGGTGCAGGTAGTTTTGAAATAATGGTGGGCATTAGCTTTGCCATATCCACCAAAGATTTGTCTTGCTGAAAAGTGTGAACGGACTGCGCAAATTTTAGCATTCCATTAATGAATACCATGGAGTCGCCTATTTCATTCTGAATCGTTTCGAAGTATTCTTTACACTGGGTATCCACCATATCCTTATTTTTCTTTTGTAATAGTTCTGACGCTATTTCAATACTTCTTAAGGAAGTCTTTAAATCATGTGCTATAATGGAGGTGTATTCTTCTAAACTTGTAACTGTTTCTTCAAGTCTTTCTTGGTTTTGCTCTAAATTTTTTACCGTTTTCCTAAGTTGAAATAAACGAATGACTTGGTTGGATAACATTGTCAAAATACGGATTTGTTCCGCATTTAGTTTTTTAGGTTTGCTATCTATTACACATAAAGTTCCTAAAGCATATTCGTCTGGCGTGACTAAAGGGAAGCCTGCGTAGAACACAATATTAGGGTCACCTTGTACTAATGGATTTCCGCTAAATCTTTCATCTTTTCGAGCGTCTTCTACTAAAAGTGGTTCGTGAGGATTATTGATAGCATGTGCACAAAAAGAAACATCTCTACTCGTATATTCTTCCTTTAGACCAATTCTACCAATAAATCGTTGTTTTTCAGAAGCCACTAGGGAAATCATAGAGATGGGGGTATCACAGACATATGCTGCCATGCTGACTATTTCTTTGAACTCTTTATGTTCTAGCTCTACCCATAAATTATAGGCTTCAAAAGCAGCTATACGCTCTTTTTCATTATCGGGAATAGCTGGCTTTATCATACAATTTTTTTTGTGTTTATCTCAA
>CALJIY010000569.1 GCA_937973945.1 uncultured Saprospiraceae bacterium
ATTTTAATAATATAAATATTTGATTGTCAAGAAACTAATCCCTAAAATCCTAGTCTTTCTTGTAACCCCTAAATAAAATTATCGTATTAGAATAATGTAGATTTTTACCCAAAATCTAGTGAATAAACCTCCAAATAGGAACGTTTTTAGCGCTTGTCTAAAAAATAGTTTACTAAAAGAAGCTTATTCACATATCCAAAACCGATTAAAAGAAGTTTTTTAACTTCTAACGCACGTTTTTGTATAGTTACAAAAATGAGGAATTATTAGTCTAGCAAAAAGCAAACGATGAGTCATGCGATGTGGCTACCTACATAGAATTAGGTAATTATATCCATCACAACATTGCGACTACTTTCTACATTTTAGAACCAATACTTTAACCGATGCAACAACAAAACTATTCCATGAACCGATTATTAAACCCAGCTATCTTTATAGGAGCACTGTCAATTCTATGCCAGCCTCTTATAGCCAACAATTTAGATACTCCCATTTTTGCCCCTTCCTTTTCTACTCCTACAGAAGAAGCCACTACCGTAAAAAAACGATTACTTGCCAAAGCAGGCGTCATTGATTTAAGATATGATGGCTTAGTACAGCATTACATAGAAAGCTATACGGTAAGAGCACGACCGAGAGCAGGTAGAATTTTAACTAGGGCCCAACAATATTTTCCAATTATAGAAAAATATTTAACAGAGCAGGGACTCCCTAATGAATTAAAATATATGGCTGTTATTGAGTCTGCCCTCAACCCTACTGCCCTTTCTGATGCCGGAGCTGTTGGCCTATGGCAATTAATGCCAGCTACTGCTCGACACTATGGCTTACAAGTAAATGACAAAATAGATGAGCGAAAAGATGTACACAAAGCTACCCAAGCTGCACTGAAATATTTAGTCCATCTTAAAGAAAAATTAGGCAGTTGGACATTGGCTATTGCTGCCTATAACTGTGGCGGTGGGAAGGTATTAAAAGCGATGCGTTATAGCTATTCGGATGATTTTTGGGAACTCCGAATGTTTTTACCTAAACAAACACAGTATTATATTCATAAAATAGCAGCGGCAGTGTATGTCATGAATTACCACAATTTACATGACTTATCCCCAAAGGATGCAGATTACTTTCTGCAATTTACGAAGGTAACTAAGGTCTATAAAGAATTGAATTTATCGAATATCTCTAGGGCTTTGGATATTCCAATAGAAGTGATTGAACGATTGAATCCTTCTTATACCAAGCAATATGTACCGTATAATAAGGAGGGAAATTTTCTGATATTGCCTAAAGTAAAAATGTCAAGGTTTATTACTTACTATAACTTGATGATTGCTAGAGATCCTGCGGATTATATTTAAGATAGAAGCGAGAGCAGAGAGCAGAGAAGCGAGACTGAATTCGTTTAAAAAACAACTATATTTCATTGTTTGCAAACGAAATACGTCTCTGTTCTCTATTCTCTACTCTCTGTTCTAATTCTACTGTCTAACCAAGACCAGTCGCCGTTCCTTCCCCTGCTCATTCATCCTCAAGAAAAGCGAGTCTTGATGCAACCTGGAGATTTCAATTCCCTTCTCTACCCCATTTACTTGAAGCGTGTCTCTTGTTACCAATAAGCTCGATTGTAAATAGTAAGCACCCGCCTCTCGATAATTAAGCGTACTAGTAAATTCATATTCCTTTTCATTAAATTTCAAGGAAATTTCCGCTAAGTTAATAGCTAAGGGCATCCCTTCTTCTGTCAAATCAACGGCTTTCCATTCGCCGTATAAGTCTTCTTTGCTGATATTCTTACAGGCCATCATGCCTACACAAATCAATAGAACTAAGGGTATATTTTTTGGTAACTTCATTTACAAATAATTAGGGGTTTGGGTTTAGAAGTCAGAGGTTAGATCGTTCTGGTTAGCTTACGCTAACGGAACTGTCAGAAGTCAGATGTATGATGTTGACCCTTTAACTCTCTAACAGCGTAGCGATCTGACAGCGTAGCGATCTGACAGCGCAGCGATCTGACAGCGCAGCGATCTCATTAAGCTCTTTTCGCTCTTTCCCACAAAACAGATTGACTACCTTTTATAAAGCGAGCAAAGCCTCTATATACGGCATAGTGCATCACACAAAAATAGTAAGGTACAAACAACAATTTAAAACGCAGTTTTCTTTTTTCTAATAAGTATCCTATAAAGGCAAAACAATAAAAAAGGACTTGCAATAATAAGAAGCCTTGAAAAAAGGCACTTCCAGACATGGCCAATAAGATATTAGCAATTAATATAATTGGTAAAGCAATCGGCACGACGACCCAACGAAAAACCCTTCGAGATAAAAACTGAAAAGACAGTTTACCATATTTGAAAGGATTCATTAATCGGGCTAATCGAAAGACTGATTGAAAACCACCAGCTGCAATTCGTATTTTTCTTTTCAACTCTTCCTTTACAGAAGAGGAACCCGTTTCCATCGCATAAGCATCTGGAGAATAGGCAATTCGATAACCTTTAGAGGCGATCGTCATGGTCATATAGAAATCTTCAATAACACTATCTCTAGGAATAGGTTCATATAATTCTGTTCTGATAGCAAACAATTCGCCTGCAGCACCGATGACAGAATAATATTGATAATCCATATTTTTTAAAAAGGATTCGTATTTCCAATAGATGCCCTCCCCTACTTCTGCCGCAGCTCCTTTTTCAGAACTACTAATTCTCTTTTCGCCAGATACCACACCTACTTTAGGATTTGCGAAATGCTTGACCATATTTTTTACGGCTGCTTTATTGAGCATGGTGTTTGCATCCGTAAATATAGAAATCGGCGTATTAATAGACGGCATAATACGTTCTACTGCTGCAATCTTTCCTTGTCGTTCTGGTTTGTAAAAATGTCGAAGCTGAATACCTGCTGGGGTGGGATAATTGTCCACTAGCGCCATTGTTCCATCATCTGAACCATCTGAAACGACTAAAAAATTGATTTTATCAGCGGGGTAATCTAATTCAAAAGAATTTCTAATCTTATCTTCTATCCAACGTTCCTCATTATAGGCTGGAATGACAAATGTAACCGCTGGTTGGTAATTTGCCTCATTATGTTGTTCAGGATCTTTTTTCCAAAGTCGACTCCATTTATTGAGCAAGAAAACAATAATTCCATACCCAATGAACGTGTAGCCCACAATCAATAAGCCTCCCCAAAAGAGGTATTGTAATAAAATCGTATCCATAATATCTTAAAATAAAGGGGAGTATGAATTAATTTTTCTGTTATACTAAAAGCATATTCCTTTTCTACAATTACTAAAAAAACCGAATTCTCCTTAAATTGTCACAAAATAGAGGGATAAATGCCCGTATTATAAGTCCAATTTGTACCTTTGCAGTGTATATTTACCCCAATTTAAAAATTGCTTGTTACAAATCAATGTTTAACGGGAGAAATTTTCTGTTTTATTTCTGTTTATTAAACAATATTGTTTTCTGAGAGAACCATATTGGTCCTATTCCTTATTTGTATAACAAAGCGGTTTTATTTTTGCATTAGGATAGGAGATAAATAGGATAGGAAGTTTATACTACACAATAGACTTACATAAACTAAGTTAAGTCTGATCTTTAAATACTATGAGAACTCTTTTTCGAACCTTACTGATACTATGGAGTCTTGGTGCGTGGTGGTATTATACCTGTCACATCAAAAATGCCTGCTGGGAAGATACCTCTTCTAGTGCAACAACTATACCTAATCAACCTGCTCCGAAGCCCTTATTATTTCGTTGGTCCTCCTTCCTAGTTCCATTAGATAGTGGATTTCCAGACTTAAAAGAAGCCATCCTAGCGGCTCCATCAGGAGACGGTATTCTCGAAATTACGGGCCGATATTTTCCTACAGAATCAAATGAGGAAACAGAAGATATAGGCATCGCCAGAGCAGCATCCATTAAAAAATTATTGATAGACGATATCGAAGAAGATCGAATTAGAGTGATGTCTAGTCCTTTCACCGGTGAAGTAATACCTAGTGATAGTCTAATTCAAGGTATCGAATTCAGATGGATCGCAGCGGCTGATAATTCTGACACACCTAGTGATAATATTGCCGAAGAGGATACTGTAGAAGAAACAAGAGTCGACACCGAAGAGGATACTGAAGTAGAAGATTCTTCAGAAGAAGCATATAGCTCCTCGACAACAGAATCCGAAATAGCTGATGAAATAAGCAATACCGATTATTTCTTAAAATACTTCCCTTACAACGAAGAGGAAATCACAGCGGATCAATCTGCATTCTTAGATGGTTTAGCTAATAGATTAAAAGAAGAAAATAAAAAGGTACTCCTCAGAGGCCATACAAGTTCTAATGGAGATAAAGAACTCAATTTTAAGGTGGGCCTAAGACGAGCAAAAAAAATACGAGATCAGTTATTAGCTAGAGGGGTCAATAGAAAACAAATAGAGACTACTTCTCAAGGAGAAGATGCGCCAATTGCGGATAACAAAACAGAAGAAGGCAGAAGAAAGAATACGCGTGTAGAAATTTTTATTAAGTAGCAATTATTTCTGAAAAGGAATCAAAAGAATAAATAAGGATATGAATTTACTATCAATGGCAACAGGATCGTTTTGGATGGCTAGTTTAGAATACTGGTTATTATGGCTACCTGTTTTTTTATTGGCTTCTGCACTTTACTGGTTTGGATATGGCAGGAAATATAAAGACCAAATAGAAGCGCAAGCTAATAAACTCAAAAAATTAGAAAAGTTAAAACCAGAAATAGAAACGCTAAAAAATAAGCAAGAGCATCTAAGTGTAGAGAAAAAGCAGTTAACTACCAACTTAGAAGAATTGGCTAAAAAACATAATAGCTTAAAGGGCTATCATGAAAGCATTCAGGCTAAATACCAAGCGTCCACCAAACAATTTGAGCAAGCAAATGAGGAACGCCAAACCATGCTTGATAGTTATGAGTCTTTAGAAAAAAACTTAGAAGCCACAGAGAAACAATACAATGAAGCTCTAGCTAAAATAGATCAGTTAGAAAATGAGCTAGAACAGTTAGAGGAACAAGATCCTAGTTCAACAGCCGCTACTGCTGCTGGATCTTTAAAAGAAATTAAAAGACTAGAATCTCTATTGGATAGCAGAGAAAAATCCATCCTTACGTTACAGAAATCTATTGCTGCAAAACCAGCGCCTACTGAAAAACTAGCTTTGATCAGTAATGACCAAGAAGTCCAGGAGATAAAAGAACAGTTTCAAACAGCTGTTGCAGAAAAAGAAAAATTGACGGCGAGCTATAATGCCTTGAAGGTAGATTATAACCAACTCCGCAATACCCATGCGACCCTTAATAATAAGCACCTTAGTCTAGAAGCGGAAAACAAAAAAATAACGAACAAAATAAATGCCTTAGAATTGTCCCTAAATTCTACGAAAGCTAATTTAACAGGAGAATCTACCAACGCTATAGCTTTAAAAGAATCGAATGAATCTTTAAGTGTACATCACCAGCATTTAGAAATAAAGCTAGAAGAATTAGAGGCACAATATCAAGAAAAAGATAGTGCCCTTAAACAACTTCAACTACAATACCATACGATTGAAGTTCAGCAAAAAGAACTAACAAAAATTAAATACCAGTTACAAAATCAATTAACAAAAGTCAATAAAGATTTATCGGAATTGACTTCTGTGAACGATCAACTAAAAGGTCGCTACGAAATTCTATCTGAGCAATATCAGCAAACTTTAAACTCTAATAAAAATTTACAAGAAAGCATTCTCAACTTAGAGAAAAATCATTCGGAGAAGAAAGGTTCTTTAGGTCAGATAGAACGAATGTTGGAAAGCTTAAGACTAGAAAATCTTAAGTTAAAGGAAAAGAATACGGAACTAACAGTTACCAAGAAGCAAGTTGATGAGGAATTGGTAGGGTCTATAAAAGAATTGGAAACCTTACGGCCACAACTAAATGCCATCAAACAGAACAAGACCAACAATCAATCAGAGGTCAATCAATTGAAATTAAAACTACAACAGCAAGGTAGCGAATTATTAAAATCTCAAGCGAAACTTAAGTCTTATATAGAATTAAGATCTGCTAATTTGTCTTTAGATGCTAACAATAAAAACTTGAATGTTGCCTACAACAATATTCAAAAAAAGTATGATGGTGTTCATAAAGAATACCTAGCCTTAAAATCTCAATTTCAATTATTGAGAGATAAATACGAACACTTAGAAAACACGTCTAATAATACACGGAATAATAAAAACCAATTGAGTAATACCAATGCTAAGTTAGCATCGGAAATTACGGCATTGAGGGAAGCGCAACGAAAATTAGTGGCAGAAAAGTTAGCCTATGAAAAAAGGCTGAAAGAAATGGAAAAGCATTTGTCCACGCCTACAAAAAAGAGTTCCAGTCAATCAAAAACGACGCAAGTCTTAAGATCAAAAGATACCATTAAAGTAGCGCCAGATAATCTGCAAAGGATCGAAGGGATTGGTCCTAAAGTAGAGGCCTTATTAGCGAAGCAAGGGATCACTACTTGGAAGCGTTTATCTGTTTCAGGCATTGGGGAATTGAAGCGTATTTTAAAAACAGGCGGAACCGCCTTTCAATTACATGACCCGACTACCTGGCCAGAACAAGCCGAATTAGCCGCTGCTAATAAATGGGCCGAACTTGATAAGTTGCAGAAAGAATTGAATGGTGGTATACGGGAGTACTGAGGTTAGGAGGTAGAGGAGTTATTGAACACGGAGGCACTGGGGCACGGAGTTTTCTTGCTTGATGCAACTAGATGTTATAAGAACACGGAGACACGGAGCGCACGGAGTTACATAAATTTTTCTCTGTGAGCCTCTGTGCCTCCGTGTTCAATCCTTAAAGTGGCAACAGCACTAAAAAACTAAACTCCGTGCCTCTGTGTCTCCGTGTTCAACCTAAAAGTGGCAACAGCCAATAAAAAACTAAACTCCGTGCCTCTGTGCCTCCGTGTTCAACCTTAAAAAAGTGGCGACAGCCACACTCTCTCTCCCAACCTCTATGGCGCAGGATTAGAAATAGCTGCATGTACCCCTTCAATAGCCTTCTCCAATTCAGGACTTATAGATAAATGAATACTGTGGATATTTTCTTTTAGTTGCTCCATCGTTGTCGCACCAATAATATTACTCGTCATAAAAGGTCTACTGGTCACCCATGCGAGAGCTAATTGAGTCAAAGAGACATTATAAGATGCTGCAATCTCCAAGTACGCATCCGTAGCTGCTCTAGATAATTCTCCGTGATATCGAGGCAATCGATCTCCGAATCTATTCATCCGATCTCCTGGTTTATCTAAGCCTTTATTATACTTTCCAGATAATAAGCCAAAAGCCAAAGGCGAATAAGCCAATAAACCTACTTTTTCTCTAATAGCCATTTCTGCTAACCCAACCTCAAAAGTCCGGTTTAAAAGGCTATAAGGATTTTGAATACTAACTGGTCTAGGTAAACCATGTTTTTCTGCGACTTGTAAATAGCGCATCATCCCCCAAGGCGTTTCATTAGAAATACCATAATGTCTAATTTTACCTTGTTTGACTAACTCATTCATGCCCTCTACTATTTCCAGAAAATTATCTTCCCAGCGATCATTTTCTTTATGCTTATAGCCTTTTTGACCGAAGAAATTCGTTCTTCTTTCTGGCCAATGTAATTGATACAAATCCACATAATCTGTCTGTAGTCGTTTCAGACTCATTTCAATGGCCGCATTAATAGAGGCTTTGCTAAAATCTATTTTACCATTCCGCACCCAAGGAAGATTAGGGGAAGGTCCAGCGATTTTAGAGGCTAAGACCACCTTATCTCGTTTACCCGATTTTTTAAACCAAGAACCAATGATTTTTTCCGTACTACCATACGTTTCTGCCCTAGTAGCCACAGAGTATAACTCTGCGGTGTCCCAAAAATTAACGCCTTGATCCAAAGCATAATCCATTTGCTCGTGCCCCTCTGCTTCTGTATTTTGCTCTCCCCAAGTCATGGTACCTAGACAGATCTTACTTACTTTTAAATCGGTCTTACCTAATGTTGTATATTTCATGTAGAAAATTGTTTGTAACAGCTATAAATGTTTGTAACAGCTATAATTATTTATAGATTGCAGTTATTGTAAAGAACAGAGCACCGAGAGCAGAGAATAGAGACAGATTGCGTTTAAAAATGATGAAACTTTGTTGTTTCCTAGTAAAAAATACGTCTCTGTTCTTACTTCTCTACTCTATCAAGAACAGACAAAAATAAAAGAATATGACTATATCCCCGTCCTTATTTAAATTTTTAAAAGATTTAAAGAAAAATAACAATAGAGATTGGTTCAATACCAATAAATCAAGGTATGAAATACATCAGTCTTCTATGAAGGAATTTGTAGCAGCACTACAAACGGAAATGGAAAAACAAGATTTAATTGAAAAAGCGAAACTATACCGTATCTATAGAGATGTTCGATTTTCAAAAAACAAACAACCTTATAAGCATAATTTTGGTGGCTATTTAAGACGAGCGACTGCTCAACGAAGAGGCGGTTATTACTTTCATATAGAACCAAATAACACTATAGTGGCAGGGGGATTTTGGCGACCGAATGGCCCAGATTTAAAAAGAATAAGGGAAGAAATAGCCGCTAATGCTACGGAAATACGAAATATTATCCGTCAGCCTACTTTTCAAAGCACTTTTGGAAGCTTACAAGGGGAGGAAGTCAAAACGGCCCCTAGAGGGTATACCACTGATCATCCGGCAATCGATCTACTAAGAAAAAAGCAATTTGTTATCAGTCGTTCCTTTACGGATAAAGAAGTACTACAAGATTCCTTTTTCAAGGAAACGGTATTCACCTTCCTGCAAATGCGTCCGTTCTTTGATTATATGAGCGATGTTCTAACAACAGATGCTAACGGTTTGCCTGTTGTTTAGAACGTTGCGCTGTCAGAAGCATCATGAAGTCAACATCATAAGTCTGACCTCTGACAGTTCCCTTAGCGTAAGCTAACCAGAACGGTCTGACATCTGACTTCTTGACTTACCTTTTACCTTTAAATAACTATACTTTATCCTTATATTATATAGGTTTACCCTTAAATAATAGCCCTTTATTCATTACAAAAAAGGATGATTTAAAAGAAAAAATAGTGACCTAGGCTTTGAAAGCTACGTCTTTAAGGTGTGAATAGATTCATTTTATAGTTAAAATGTGTCTAAAAACTTTAAAATCACAATTAACATAGTATATTGCGGCGCGAACTGAAAAACATCCTTGAGACATACCTTATTACACCTAAAAAAATACAATTAATAGACATAGATTTATTAATTGCCCTCGACTTAAAAAAACACTTATACTACTCTTCCCTCAAGAACACAAAATCAACCAATTTCTATAATCTAATCTTTAAATCAATTAAATAAAGATGGCTAATATTGTTGACTCACTAAAGGGGTACATCACCTCTGAACTTATCTCTAAAGCTTCTGAATCTTTTGGAGAAAGTAATTCTGCAATCACAAAAGGTATTGATGGTTTATTACCTACAATCCTTGGTGGTTTAGTTCAAAAATCTAACGACACAAGTGCATTTGGTGGCATCTATGACATGATCAAAGGTGGCGCTGCTAAAAATCCTAGTCTTTTAGATAACTTAGGTAGCTTAATCGGAGGTGGAAACCTTGCACAGAATGATCCTAAAGATCTTTCTGGAAGCTTAATGAGTAGTCTATTCGGCGGTAAAGTAGGAGGAATTTTAGACCTTGTTTCTTCTGTTGCTGGATTAAAAAGAAGTTCATCTTCTGGGTTAATGGGCTTAGTTGGTCCATTGGTAATGAGCTACTTAGGTGGTATCATTAAGGATAAAGCATTGGATGCTGTTGGCTTAGGAAAATTCTTACGTAACGACTCTACATCTATTGCTAATGCGCTTCCAGCAGGTATGGGTAGCTTATTAAACTTAGGTTTTGCTAAAGATGCAGGTAGTAAAGTAACTTCTGCAGCTAACAAAACAGTTACTAATGTAAGAGAAACAGCTGCTTCTACAGCAAGAGCTACGACTAGTGCTGCTAAAGAGACTGTTTCTAATACAGTGGAAACTAGCAAGTCTAGCTTAGGTAAGTGGATTTTACCACTTTTAGCATTGGCTGCATTAGGCTATTTCTTTGGAATGAGAAGCTGCGGTGATGTAGGAAACGTTGTTGACAAAACTGCAGGTGCAGTTGTTGATAAAACAAAAGATGCTGCTGGTGCAGTTGGCGATGTAGCTGGAAACGCTGCTGATTTAGCAAAGGATGCTGCTGGTGCAGTAGGCGATGCTGCTGGAAATGTAGCGGAAGGAGCTGCTGATATGGCAAAAGATGCTGCTGGTACAGTAGGAGGCGCTCTTGCTAGCCTTGGTGATTTCTTTAAGACAAAGCTACCAAACGGTTTTGAATTAAACATCCCTAGTTTGGGTGTGGAAAGCAAGCTGGTAAAATTCCTAGCAGGAAATGGTGCTTTAAGCAAAGATTCATGGTATAATTTTGATAGATTAACTTTCGCTACAGGAAGCGCTAACTTAGACATGGATAAGTCTGCTGAGCAATTGGAAAATATCGCTCAAATCATGAAGGCATACCCTAACATGAAAATTAAGTTAGGTGGCTATACAGATAACACTGGTAGCGCTGAAGGTAACATGAAATTATCTGCTGCTAGAGCAAATGCTGTTAAGGCGGCGCTTGTAGCTAAGGTAATTGATGCTACTAGAATCGAAACAGAAGGTTACGGTTCTGCTCACCCAGTTGCGTCTAATGACACAGCAGAAGGAAGAGCTCAAAATAGAAGAATTGCTATCAATATTACTGCTAAGTAATATTGCTTAGAATGTTGGTGTTCTAACACTACTGTTCTAATAATTTAGCTTTACT
>CALJIY010000570.1 GCA_937973945.1 uncultured Saprospiraceae bacterium
CAGATCGGTTGTGATACTGCGAGAAGTGTATTAGAATTGGATATTAAAGAGTTAATCAGGAGAACAGATTTAGAGGAAGAAACGATAAATGAGGTACTGAAAGTCTTAAATGAAGAATTAGAAGAATAATATAGGAACTTAGTAACGATGAAATAATAAATCCGTCAAGTTGGACGAGGTTATTTTGTTTCCATTTTTTCTTAAAAAATCCTTGCATAGCATAGCTACGGAAGTATTTTTTAAGGAAAAATGAGGATGAATGAGCGAACCCATAGGGTGAATGTCCAGTGGACATTCAAGCGAATGAACCGCTTGCGGATGGGATGCTCAAATTCCGTCCTAGATGTTCAAGTTATTGTTTTGTCGTTACTTAGGAAGTAAAAATTATTCATTCAGAATTAAGGCTCATGCAATATTTATTTCAAATAAAAGCATTAATAGACGCTTTAAAGGATTGGCTCTATTTAGTGCTCATTACCAAAAAGTTAAATAGCTTTCTTGGTATTCTTATATTAGTTGTCCTTTGTGTATTGATAGGAGGTTTTGTCGCAGTGTTAGAACTAAAAGGAGCAGTATTTGCCATAGCAGTAGTTTTCGCAATTACCTCCGTTCTATTCGCTCTTTTCAATCAGTATACTTGCTTGTACATTGTACTCACTCTTGGATGCCTCGTTCCTTGGCTTTCAAAAATTCGAGATATGCCCTATGGCATCTCCCTAGATGCATTGCTCATGACGATGTCTCTAGGGATCTTAATGAAGCAAAGCTACAAAAGAGATTTATCTTTCCTACAAAGCCCTATAACAGTCCCCATTATATTGTGGATCATTTACAATTTAATTCAAGTCTTAAATCCTTCAGCTGTATCTCAACTAGCTTGGGTATATACCGTAAGAAGTGTTGCTATACTGCACTTACTATATTTTATTGCTTGCTATGCCCTGAATAGTTACCGACGTATTGTAAGCGTCTTTAAGTATATGTTAGGTATGGCCTTTGTCGCTGCATTGTATGGGTTGAATCAAGAATATATTGGTTTTAGCAGATATGAAATGATATGGCTGCATTCTGATATGGAGCGTTTTCAGTTAATCTTTCAATGGGGTAGACTTAGAATATTTTCTTTTTTTGCAGACCCTACGAATTATGGTATGTATTTAGCTTACTATGCGATCATTTGTTGCATATTGCTAACAGGGCCTTTTAAGACTTATCAGAAGGTCTTGGTAGGATTTGCAGGAGCTTGCATGTTTTTAGCGATGGGTCTAGCTGGGTCTCGTACGCCCTTTGTCTTGGTACCCTTTGGTTTAATTATCTATACACTTTTGACGCTCAATAAAAGAGTCATTTTGACAATGATTTTTACATTTATGTTAGGAAGTGTTTTTATTTTTAAATCTACTAATAATGCTATCATCTTCAGAATTCAATCTGCTTTTAGTTCGACTAGTTCGGATACCATGGAAGTAAGATTGAATAATCAAAAAATGATTCAACCATTTATCCGAGCGCATCCATTTGGGGCAGGTTTAGGTAGTGCAGGACAATGGGGAGCCAGATTTGCCCCAAATTCTATATTAGCCAAATTTCCCCCTGATAGTGGCTATGTTCGGATTGCAGTAGAATTGGGTTGGTTAGGACTGATACTCTATTTGTACTTACTCTTCAAAGTGGTCAATTTTAGTATTCATTGTTACATAAGAGTGAAACATCCTAAAGTAAAAATTATATACCTCTGCTTAACGGTAATGATATTTATGTTATTCCTTGCTAGTTACCCACAGGAAGCAATTATACAATTACCTACTAGTTTATGTTTTTATGTTACCTTGGCAATTATTGCTCGACTAAAGGACTTTGAGCATGAAGCTTATATAGAAGATGAAAAAAGAAAACTACTTGGTAATAGTTTTTAGGAGTTATTTAAAAATGGAACCACTAGGATGTAGGAACATATTGAAAGATACAAAAAAAGCAAAGGCACTGAGTAAATGTAACTCAGTGCCTTTACTTTTTAGAGGTTCAGAACCATTCTAAGAAATACTGGAATCCTCCAGCACCTTACTTTCTTTTTTCTTGATGCGTTGCTTCTGCTCTATTTTAGGCGACTGTCTAAAATATTCTTTTAACTTCAAAAAAGGCATTTCCATATATTTGAAAGAAAGATGAGCTGCCAATATCGTTCCAGCCACAGCAATCAGATTAATCAGTACAATTTGGGCTGCACTTGGTAGTACTCTCCAAAAATCGTATTTCATAAACAAAAATAAAACCGCATATACTACGATCATATGATACATATAAATTCCATAAGAAATATTCCCAAGGTAATTTAAAGCTTTATTTTTTATTTGAAATATTGGATTAGGATTGTAACTTATATTAGCTACAAAGATTCCAAACAGCAACATGCTTACAAAGTGATAGGCTGGTTCTGGAAGTAATTTGAATAGATCTGTTGTAAAATATGCCGCAACTAATAGTGTCAATAAAAGCTGCCCTACTCTATTAAATAATATCATTTTATCTAACTTCAGATAGTTGGCAATCGCAACTAAACCTCCAAAAGAAAAATAAAAGAATAAGCTATAATAATCTTTAAAGTAAGTAATAGGTGAATAGTAAAAAATAAGAAAAAATACTGCCGTAAAAGTGGCTAAAAAGGATAGAAATCGTTTTTTCGGAAGCAGAAACGCTATTGGTGCTATGAATAGGTAAAATTGTTCCTCGATGCCAATAGACCATAGTATGTCTAATATCCCACCTGGTTCATAATTAATATGAAACACATTTGGTAGGAAAAAAATACAAAGTAACAAACCTTCCCCAATATTATAATCTGGTTCATAAGGAATGTCTAAGGCAGGAAATACAACATGATAAATTGTAAACCCTAGTAGAACGACTAGATAATAAACTGGATAGATTCTTAAAATTCTACGAATATAAAAATCTTTAATTCTGATAGTACCTGTGAGGTCTTTCTCAACAAATAAAGATTTTATAATTAAAAACCCACTTAAAGTAAAAAAAACTAGGACGGCTTCCGTTCCTCTATGAAAAATTGGCAAGCCCTTATAGAATGGCAAGCCCATGCTTTCACACAACGTAGGAATATGGAATATAAGGACTAGAAAAGCTAAGAAAAATCTCAACGGATCTAGGTTAAACAACTTCTTTGACATTACGTGTAGTTATTATCTGAGAAGAGCTATTAGCTTAATGTGTTTTTTCTAAAACCTTTTACATACGCTATGTATTACCTTTTGGTAATAACATGCCAAAACGTTCTAAAAAAGACAATTAGAAAACTAAAATGGCGCAGAAAACAACCTCAATGGAAAATATCCATCAAAATTAGACAGCAGTAGCTGTTTCTTCTGGCTAAATTAATTTCCTAGAAACTTAAACTGTACCTCTCCTCTAGTACGAATAGGATTGGTGAATAATAAATTGTGAAGTGGTATTAATAAGAAAGGATTAAATACGGGGGTTTATACGATCACAAATATATGCTTTTCAACAATTCAACACAAAGATTTAATTTCAACATGTTATTTTTAGAAATATATTGACTGTCACAAATCTCTAGATATTTCACACTACTGGACATTTTTAGAATAGAGAGCAGAGAAGCGAGAGCAGAGACATATTTAAACTTAAAGAAAAAAGAAATTTCGTCATTTTTTAAACGAAATCTGTCTCTATTCTCTACTCTCTGTTCTCAGTTCTTCTTCAATTGGTAATATCCACCATATTTGATCTCGGCATAAAAATTGATTTTATATATCTTATTATTATTTCTAGACTCATTCATCGCTTCCCCCCTTAAAAATCTCCATAAACATTGAGATACCTATTATTTTTTCTGACCTTACTGCCATGCCGTATGGTTTTAGCTCAACATTTAGATTACGATCAGGTGGTGATTCCTGAGGGGCAGCCTCCTAGGGTTTTTGAAGATTGTTTAGTCCAATTGGCTTGGTTAAATAGTCCCGCAAATACTGTTTTTAAGCATCATAAAACTATCTCAGAAAAAGAATATGAAAAAACTAAAAAGGAATGGTTAGAGGATATTGTCTTTACCTTTAATTTAAATGAAAGTCATCTTAATCGACCAAGTGCGCAAGACAGTGTGTTAGTCAATAACACTTTTTTTCCTCGATATAACATCGGAGCTACCTTTAATTTGGGAAAACTCATAAATAGAAAACATGATTTAGCCATCTCCCAAGAAGAAATGAAAATTGCGGAGTTGGAAGAGAATCAACAAAAATTAGAAGTACGCGCGCTTACGCTCCAAAGATATGAGCAGTATCTATTAGCGGTAGAGTTGGAAAAAATAAAAATACAAGCAGAAACAGATGCTGAAGAAATATACTTAATTGCCTCTGAACGCTTTAAGTCTGATAGAATTAGTTTTCAAGAATATAACAACGCCTCTGACCAATATTTCATGTCTAAATCAGCTCGATTGCAAGCCAATTCCGACGTACAACAAGCCATCTTTGCTTTGGAAGAATTAATTGGTGTTCCTTGGGTAAAAGTAGAACCTAAACGAGAACAGATGGAACGACGGAATAAGACGAGGAACTAAAGAAGACCGCTGCGCAGTCAGATCGCCTAGGGCTGTCAGAACAGAGACCGCTTCGCTGTCAGACTTATGACGTTGACCACGCAATGTTGACCTTACATTCATTTAAATGTCACTTGCAAATGGCGGTGTCAACGTCATGAGTCTGACAGCCAAAGGCGTTCTGACAGCGAAGCGGTCTGATCTCTGACAGTGAAGCGGTCTCAAAAAAGCTATATATCAAATTTAATCCCCTGAGCCAGAGGAAGTTCAGTTCCATAATTGACCGTACACGTTTGTCGACGCATATACGCCTTCCAAGCATCCGAGCCACTTTCTCTGCCACCACCCGTTTCTTTCTCTCCACCAAAAGCGCCACCGATCTCTGCACCAGAAGTACCAATGTTTACATTGGCAATACCGCAGTCAGATCCATTAGCCGTTAAAAATTGTTCCGCTTGTCGCATATTTAAAGTAAAGATGGAAGAGGAAAGGCCTTGAGGGACGCTATTTTGAATCGCAATCGCTTCTTCTAAAGTACGATACTTCAATAAATATAAAATAGGAGCAAAGGTTTCTTGCTTCACAATGTCCATATCTACCCTTGCTTCGATGATGGTTGGCTCAACGAAACAACCACTCTTATAGGCTGCTCCTTCTAGTACTTTGCCACCGATGATTACTTTTCCTTTTTGCGCCTTAGCCGTTTTGATAGCTTCCACATACCCATGTACAGCATCTGTATCAATTAAAGGCCCTACATGGTTATTTTCATCTAAAGGATTCCCTATGCGTAGTTGCTTATAGGCTTTTTTCAATTTAGCTTTTAAAGAATCGTATTGGGATTCATGGATAATCAATCTTCTAGTACTCGTGCAACGCTGTCCACCTGTTCCAACGGCCCCAAAAACAATGGCAGGAATGGCATGGTTCAAATCTGCATTTTCCGTCACAATGATCGCATTATTGCCTCCTAGTTCTAAAATCGTTTTTCCTAATCTAGCAGCGACTGTTACCGCTACGGATTTGCCCATTCTTGTAGAACCTGTGGCAGAAATTAATGGGACACGCTTATCCGAAGCCATCATCTCTCCGATTTCTCTATCTCCTAGAAGTAAGCACGAAATCCCTTCTGGTAATTTATTCTCTTTTAAAACCTCTTTGAATATATGTTGACAAGCAATTGCCGTAAAAGGCGTTTTTTCTGATGGTTTCCAAATACATACATTCCCACAAATCCATGCAAGCGCTGCATTCCATGCCCAAACGGCTACAGGAAAATTGAAAGCAGAGATAATACCTACTATTCCTAGAGGATGCCATTGTTCAAACATTCTATGGTTTGGTCTTTCGGAATGCATCTGCAATCCGTATAGCATTCTAGATTGCCCGACTGCAAAATCACATATATCGATCATTTCTTGGACTTCTCCATAACCTTCCTGCAAACTCTTGCCCATTTCGTAACTGAC
>CALJIY010000571.1 GCA_937973945.1 uncultured Saprospiraceae bacterium
AACGATTGTTTTTAATGAAGCCGTAAACGGTCTTCCTGTTGATAGCATCTATGAATTAGATTGCAGTCAATTCCCCGTAGGTATCTATACGATCGAATTACATAGTTATACAGGGATTTTAACAAGGACCTTCTCTAAGTAGGATAAGGAGATACTGAGGTAAGCTAGATGTATAATAAGAACACAGAGACACTGAGGCACAGAGTTAAATTTGGCCTATTATTGGTCTTTCCTTGTGTCTCTTATTCAAAATAGCTCATCAATACCTTGGTGGGCTCAGTGCTAATACTAAATTCATTTGAATTTCTCTATCCCCTCTACTACCACCTTTGTGAAATTTTGCAAAAAAAACAAAGTTTTGGTCAACGCTTAGTTTTGATCTTGAACTTGATACTTGCGCTTGAACTTTAGTTCTATGTTATACTAGCTTATCGGTATTTCTCTGTGCCCCTGTGTCTCAGTGTTCATAATAACTCCTCACTATTCCTCCCAATCTCTACTTATCCATTTGTGCCTGTATTTTCCGCACTAGCTCATTAATATCATAGTAATCTTCCGAGAAAATAGTCGCTTGCTTATTCCTTCGCTCCAATACTAACATTTTAGACTTTCCTATCGCCATATTGGGATCTACAAACGATTTTTGTTGATCTGTATATATCCCTGCCCGAATAATTTCTTTATACGGTATCTTTCCTTGATAACAAGTCATATGATCTTCATATAAACTAATTGGCTGTATCCGATAAGAATTCCAGGTACTTAAAAATAAGGTGGCGAAAAACATCATAGCCAACAAGCCGCACATCAAAAAGCTAACTTGCTTATAAGGACCTCGTAGCTTTGAAAATTTATTAGCCTGTATGAGAAAGGCGAATACGATAAACCCGATCGTCAAAAAAAATAGAATTAATAAACTGGTATAGGATTTATCTGGTATGGCTGTAAATAATGGCTCCATAATTATTATTTAAAGGATAGAGAAGTAAAGGATAGAGAAACGAAAGCAAATAATAGATACCGCTATGGTTTAACATTTTTAAACAACTTCATTCTAAAAAAGTGCCTCGTAATGTATGAGCTTGCAAAGTAGTACAAAGTTTTGAAATTTCTGCGCCATTAATTTCATAGAGAACAGCAAAATAGAAAAGAAGTTTGTGGAACAGAATATCATTTTCTTAAAACATTAAATGTTTAACAATATGTTTTTGGGAAAATTTTTGACACATATAATAGGTAGATGTAATACGAAAGATTGGTAAACAAGGAATAAGTAATAATGTTGTAAAATAGTATGTGTTTTATTAAATTTTATATCATGCTGATAATCAATTATTAATGAAAAACTACTTAAAATTATAAACTATTTGGTTATTTTAAACTTGAAATAAGTGTTTGTAATCAAAAAGATGAAAAAAATAGGAAATCACATAGATATACAGGGGAGCAGCCAAATTTTTTAGAAAAAAAAGTGGTAAAAAGTGGGAAGAAGTGGTAAAAAACTCTACTTTTGATTGAAGATAAGAGAATTTAAACCATTTTTCATCAAACGAGATGCCTCAACTACTAGGAGAATATGATTGCAAGATTGATGCAAAAGGCCGTGTTCGCATGCCTTCTGCACTATTGAAGCAGTTGGGGGAAACGGAAAACTACCAATTTGTAGTCAATCGAGGTTTCGAAAAATGCTTAATGTTATATCCTCAAGAAGTTTGGAATAAAATTACGAAAGATATTGATGAGTTGAATGTCTATGATGAAAAAAACCGAGCCTTTGTCAGGTATTTTTATAGAGGCGCTTCAGAGATATCTACGGATTCGGCAGAAAGACTTTTATTTCCTAAACGATTAATCGCTTATGCTGGTATTACAAAAGAGGTAGTACTATTTGCTTATAAAGATCGAGTAGAGGTGTGGGATGCAGCAGCCTACGAGGAGCAATTGGATAACGAACCACAAGATTTCTCTAGTCTTGCTCAACAAGTAATGACGAAGGAAGAGGATAAGAAAGTAGAAGTGGAAGTACAGGTAAGTAGCAAGCCTGGCACTGGTTGGACATCCGATCAATAACATAAGACAAATTGGAATTTAGCGACTATCACGTACCGGTATTACTTTCTGAAAGTATATCGGCATTAAAAATAAATCCTTCGGGAGTTTACGTTGATGTCACCTTCGGTGGTGGCGGACATTCCAAAGTGATATTAGAACACCTGAATGACAAAGGTCATTTAATAGGTTTTGACCAGGATGCAGATGCTGAAAAAAATGTGCCTGATGACAAGCGATTCTCATTTGCACATAGTAACTATAGTTACTTGAAACAATTCATCCGCTTATATGGCTACAAAGAAGTAGACGGCATCTTAGCGGATCTAGGCGTTTCTTCTCATCAATTCGATGAAGGGGACAGAGGCTTTACTTTTCGCCAAGATACCTTATTGGATATGCGAATGAATCAGTCTAGTGATAAAACAGCGATTGATGTTTTAAACAACTATTCGCCAGAGGAATTGCAACAAGTTTTGAGTGAATATGGAGAAGTTAGAAATTCGAAGACGGTCGCACAAAAAATAGCTTCGGAACGAAGGAATAGGGAGATTAGAACCTCTGGGCAGTTTTTACATTTACTAGAACCATTAATAAGAGGCAATCGGAATCGTTATTTATCTCAAATTTTTCAAGCATTGAGAATAGAGGTCAATGATGAGATCAATTCCTTAAAGACATTTATAGAAGAAGCGGCACAAGCATTAAAACCAGGTGGCCGTTTAGTCGTGATAAGTTATCACTCTTTAGAAGATCGAGTGGTCAAGAATTTTTTCAAGGCAGGCAATTTCAAGGGGATTCCAGAAAAAGACTTTTATGGAAATATATTGAAACCTTTCAAACAGATTACTAGAAAACCACTAGTACCATCTGAGGAAGAGATCAAAAGAAACCCTAGAGCCCGCAGTGCAAAAATGAGGGTCGTTGAAAAGAATCTAGACAAATAGCTGATGGCAAAGAAAAAGAAAAATTATACTGCTTTAAGCACGATTAGTGCGAAGTGGGTCCTTAATAATTTACCATTTGTATTTTTTGTAGGCTTGTTAGCCACCGCTTATATCGCGAATAGACATTATTCCGAAAAGGCGGTTAGAGATATTCAAACCTTACAAGAAGATGTGCAGAAATTGAGACTACGCTATCTTTCTTTGAAATCTGAGTTAATGTATGATACAAAACATTCAGAGGTAGAAAAAGTAGTAACGGAACAAGGCTTGACCAATAAAGGCAAGCAACCAAAAAAAATCATCGTCGATTAAGAAGTGGATGTACGTTTAACCCTCTTAGAGAAAACTAATATTCTTTGACAAAACAGTGTTCAAAGAAAAATCAAAAGCGACCAACGAGAGTGTTGATTTTTATTTTTATTTGATTGTTTTCACTGGATTTGTCTAAGAACCAAAACTACTACTTGGCAAAGATAATTAACATAAAAAACGAGGTTTTAATCAGAGTCTATATCGTAGGATTTATGATTCTATTATTTGCCATCGTCGTTATTTGGAAAGCCATTTATATACAGGTGTGGGAAGGAGATAAGTGGCAGGCGATGCGAGATAAGTTAGTAATTGAAGAAAAAACCCTCCAAGCAGAGAGGGGCAATATATTCGCTGCGGATGGCAGTATTTTAGCCACCGCACTTCCGTTCTTTGACATACGATTTGATCCTACTATTGTAAGTGATGAAATTTTTGAAGAAAATGTAGATTCTTTGGCTAGCTGCTTAGCATCTATCAATTTATCTCGTACAGAGGGCGGTTGGAAACAAGCAATAGAAGACAGCCGCGCCACTGGTAATAAGTATTTGAAAATCAAGAATACTGTAGATTTTACAGAGTTAGAACGCATTAAAACATTTCCAATTCTTAGTTTAGGTCGCTATCAAGGAGGCTTGATAGCAGAAGAAAGATTCAGTAGAAAAAAACCTTTTAATTATCTTGCCCATCGAACGATTGGGCGGGTAGATACAAGTAGAAATATAAACATTGGCCTAGAAGGCTATTTTAACAATGATCTAAAAGGAGAGTCTGGTAAACGATTAATGTACAGACTAGCTGGCGGTGATTGGATTCCTGTTGGTGACTTAACTCAAATTGAGCCCCAAAAAGGAAAAGACATCGTGACGACTCTTGATATCAATATACAAGATATTACCCATAATGCTTTGTACGGGGCACTCGAAAAGCATAATGCAGCCTACGGGACTGCTATTGTGATGGAAGTAAAAACAGGTGCAATTAAAGCGATTGCTAATCTACAGCAAAACGACCGTGGCGGTTACGGAGAATTATATAATTTTGGGGTAGGTACTTTATTTGAGCCTGGCTCTACTTTTAAACTAGCCTCTATTATGGCTTTGTTAGAAGATGGCCATATCGAATTAGACAACCTCATTGAAATAGACTCTGGTCGCTATGAGTTTTATGAAGAAACCTTAGTAGATTCTGGAAAAGAATCTTTTGTTTCGGATACAATCTCTATCCGCCGTGCCTTCGAAATATCCTCTAATGTAGGGATGGCAAAACTGGTAAATTATTTCTACGGTAAGAATAAACGAACCGCAGAACAATTTATCAACCGCCTAAAATCTTTTTATTTACACCTGCCAACAGGCATAGAAATAAAAGGAGAAGAAAAGCCTTACATTAAAGAAGCTTACAACAAAGAAGATTTATGGAGTGGTACCACCTTACCTTGGATGGCTATTGGTTATGAAACCATGCTCACCCCCCTTCAAATATTGACCTTTTATAACATGGTGGCAAATGATGGCTTATTAATGAAGCCAACTTTGGTCACCGAAATGCAACTCTTTGGAGAAACGATAGAAAAATTTCCACCTACTGTTGTCAATAGACGAATAGTATCGAAAGCAACTATCAAAAAAGTCAAAGGATTATTAGAAGGCGTAGTAGAACGAGGGACGGCAATGGATTTAAAAACAAATCAATACCGTTTCGCAGGTAAAACAGGTACAACACAAGCCAATTATCATAAAATAAAGAAAACTGAAATTCATCACGTAGCCTCTTTTGTGGGATATTTTCCCGCAGAAAATCCAATCTACTCTTGCATCGTCGTTATAGATGATCCCAGAAAGCTTAGCTATTATGGGGGAGAAGTAGCAGGTCCTGTTTTTCGAAAAATTGCTGATCGGTGTTTTGAAACCCAGTCAGCATTCTATCAATCCATGACAAACGTGAACAGTTCAATATCCAAGCTCCGAACAGAGGACCTACCGAAAAAGGATATAGGCTACCAAGAAGATTTTCAGTCTATTTTTACTCACTTAGGATTGCAACATCGACAACCCTCCAGCACAGAATGGACTTTGATTAATGCAGAATCTGATTCTTTAAGTTTTAATAGAAGAACGATTCCGGATAAAGAAGTACCGAATGTTGTCGGTATGGGTTTGAGAGATGCCCTATTTATACTAGAAAATAGAGGACTAGAAGTTACAGTTGGTGGTGTGGGTAAAGTGGTTAGACAATCACTGATCCCTGGCACCAAGATTAGAGGACAACAAATTAAGCTCTATCTAGGATAGGCTGATTAATAAAAGCTCCTCACACTATGAAAATTTATCAATTACTATCAGGAATTGCCATCGAGAACACTATCGGTGATTCCGACAAACAAATAACTTCAACTGTTTTTGATTCTAGAAAAGTAGAGCAGGGTAGCCTGTTTGTAGCTGTGCGAGGCACACAAGTGGATGGACATCAGTACATTCCGAAAGCTATTAAACTCGGTGCCGTTGCAATTGTTTGTGAGGATTTACCAAAAGAAGAAGACCAAGCAGCTCACACAACTTATATACAGGTAGCAGATACGTCTGTTGCTCTGGGCCTAATCGCCCAAAATATATATGATCACCCGTCAAGAAAACTACAGCTAATAGGCGTCACTGGAACGAATGGAAAAACGACGATCGCCACGCTTCTATACCAATTATTTACTCAATTGGGATATAAGGTTGGATTATTGTCTACCGTGGAAAATAAGATTGGTGCTCAAGTCCTACAAGCAACACACACAACACCCGACGCACTGACAATCAATGCTTTGCTCCAACAAATGGTAGAAGCTGGATGCACCTATGCATTTATGGAAGTCAGTTCACATGCTATTCACCAAAACAGAATAAAAGGTTTACAATTCAGAGGTGGGGTATTTACCAATTTATCCCACGACCATCTGGATTATCACCATACTTTCAAAGAGTATATCAACGCAAAGAAAAAGTTCTTTGACGATTTACCTGACACTGCCTTTGCTTTGACCAATATAGATGATAAGCATGGTCGTACAATGGTACAAAATACTAAAGCTGAAATAGTAACTTATAGTTTGCAAAGAATAGCGAACTATAAAGCAAAAATATTGGAGAATCGAATCGATGGCTTACATCTCACCTTCAATGATCAAGCGGTATTTTGTAGATTGATCGGGGTATTCAATGCCTATAATCTATTATCGGTGTATGGAGTAGGCGATCAATTAGGTGTGGACCCAGAAGAATTATTGTTGATACTTAGTAATCTTAAAGCCGCAGAGGGTCGATTTGATACCGTATTACTTCAAGGGAAGATCGGCATTATTGATTATGCGCACACGCCAGATGCATTAGAAAATGTATTGGCCACTATTCAGAAAATAGCCACTAAGGCACAACAAATTATAACCGTGGTTGGCTGCGGAGGAGACAGAGATCGAAAGAAAAGGCCTGTTATGGCTAAAGTGGCTTGTCAAAAAAGTGATACCATTATTTTGACATCAGATAATCCTCGCAGCGAAGACCCACATCGTATTTTGGAAGAAATGGAACAAGGTGTTCCAGAATCAGCTTCCGACAAAGTATTAGTGATTGAAAATAGAGAGCAAGCAATAAAAACAGCTTGCAAGCTGGCTAGAGTAGGAGACATTATCCTCATAGCTGGAAAAGGACATGAAAAATACCAAGAAATAAAAGGGGAAAAGTTTCCTTTTGACGATAAACAGACTTTAATAAACAAACTGCGTTAGCGTTAAGGGAGCAGCCTTGCTGAAGGAATCAAAAACATAGTCACGCATGTAATGATAGCAAAGCTGCAACCTACAACGCCTTGAAAGTAATTTGTACTAAGAACTATTATCATTCTCAGATTGATGTTTTGAACAGATTACAGCGAGTAATTTTTGTAAAGATTGGGAAAGGCACTATTTTCATAACAATCCAAATAAAAGTTAATTATACTCGCTGTATCTGTTTTTTTGAACAGATAATTAGCCTTTTAGTTTTCAAACTACGCTAAAACAAAGCAATTGTCGTTTTAAGTCGACAATATACTAAACACAACTAGTAAGTTAGTATATTTTTTAATATTAATAAAGATTTTGTGATCAAGATTGTTGTTGATTACATAAAATATACTAATTCGGACTATATTAAACTACAGGTAGATAATTCTTTTAGAAGGGACATCTAATAAGGAAATAGATAATAAATAATCTATTCCTAAAGAGAAGAATTTATACCAGCGGAAGAAAACTATGCTTTACCATCTATTTGAGTGGCTTGAAACAGCTTATGAAATAAAAGGAGCAAGTCTTTTTCAATTTATTACCTTTAGAGCGGGAGTAGCGGCCATATTATCTTTGATTATCTCCATCATGTTTGGAGGTAAGATAATTCGCTTTTTACGGAGACAGCAAGTCGGAGAAACAGTTAGAGATTTAGGGCTAAAGGGACAAAAAGAAAAAGAAGGAACGCCTACAATGGGCGGTGTTATTATTGTTCTAGCAATAATGATTCCTTGCCTCCTACTGAATGATTTGACAAATACCTATGCATTATTAATGCTATTCGCCACTATTTGGATGGCGGGTATAGGTTTTTTGGATGATTATATTAAAGTTTTTAAAAAAGATAAACAAGGACTTCAAGGGAAGTTTAAAATATTAGGACAAATCGTATTAGGGGCAATTGTTGGAATTGTTATGTTGTATAGCCAAGATATAGTGGTCAGGATGGATGTAGAAGCAGCTTTCGACAAAAATTATACGATTACAGAAATATTAGAAGTACCAATAGATGAGACGAACCCTTCAAAAGTGAAGGAGTGGGCCTATATCAAGGAACCTTTAACGACTGTTCCTTTCTTGAAAAATAATGAATTGAATTATTCCAATTTTTTATCTTTCTTGGGAAAAGATGCTAAGAAATATGTCGGATTCTTGTTCATTCCTTTGATCATAGTGGTGGTATCTGCTGTGTCAAACGGTGCAAATCTGACAGATGGATTAGATGGCTTAGCCACAGGGGTCTCCGCTATAGTAAGTGGGACACTTTGCATCTTGGCTTATGTATCCAGTAATACCGTATTTGCGGACTATCTGAATATACTATACCTTCCATATAGTGAGGAATTAGTTATTTATAGTGCCTGTTTGATCGGAGGATGTGTTGGATTTTTATGGCATAATGCCTATCCTGCACGCGTATTTATGGGAGATACAGGAAGTCTAATGCTAGGAGGCGTGATTGCGACATTAGCTATTTTGATTAGAAAAGAGTTAATGATTCCTTTACTTTGTGGTATTTTCTTAGTAGAGAATCTGTCGGTAATGGCACAGGTTTCTTACTTTAAATACACGAAGAAAAAATATGGTGAAGGTAGAAGGATATTACTAATGTCCCCTTTGCATCATCATTATCAGAAGAAGGGAATGCACGAGGCCAAAATTGTTTCTAGATTTTGGATTGTTTGTGTATTACTAGCGATCCTTACGATTATTACTTTGAAAATTAGATAAGACTACAACAATAAAAACTTGGTCTTTTTACTAGTGTTCATAGAAACATTAGTATCTTGACTCAAGAAATAGAGCTAAGAAATAATTTAATTTCTTGCTTTATATACCATGAGAAAACTACATCTGCCTTTTCTGAGGTATTCTTAAAACAATAGGTATTCACCTAATTAGTTTTTTTAGTACCCACTCTGGACTATTTGAAAAAACTTCCGAGAAAAGTTAAGCTTTTGTAGTGGTATTACTATACTTCTTACACTTATCACACTGTGATAATAGGTAAGAAATAAACAAAAATTACTACGGGCTAAAAGTATTTAGGAAGATTTTTGACTATTTCAAGAACTAATGTTCTACTGTCATTGCCGAGTCCCCCTCGCTACGCTGACAGAGACATGGTCTCTCCTTCCTTAGATACCCCCCTAAATATAACATTAGATAAAGACTTACTATTTAAGAAGTCAGATCGCTACGCTGTCAGAAGCCAGATCACTGCGCTGTTAGATAGCTAGCAACTCTTATAAGTGTCACGTTGTCAACATCATACGTCTGACATCTGACAGTCCTACAAGGACGATCTGACGGATGACTTCTAAAAAATAGTAATTGCAAAATAAAAAAGTACATGTCCCTAAGTAGTAGAATTTCTGCCGAATTAAGAGGTGATCCAGTCATTTGGATGATTGTAGCCTTATTGGCAATGTTCTCTATTGTGATCGTGTACAGTTCTACTGGTACCTTAGCATTTCAATACCATCAGGGTGATACAGGTTTCTTTTTAGTGAAGCATTTATTATTACTTGGTTTTGGTTTGTTTTTGACCTACATCTGCTACCTAATGCACCCCATGCGGTATTCTAAAATGGCAGCGACACTGTTTCTGTTAGCCATACCGCTTTTAGTGTATACATTGGCGCTCGAAGGAGAGAACCAAGGTAGGAGATGGATTGAAATACCGTTTGTAGGCTTGACCTTTCAAACATCAGATTTTGCCAAATTAGCTGTCATTATTTATTTAGCAAAAGCTATATCTATTACTGAATATATTAGAGATTTTAATAGTGCTTTCTTGCCAGTCATCATTCCGGTAGTCATTATTTGTGGATTGATTGCACCAGCGGATTTATCAACAGCGATATTATTATTTCTAACTTGTATGTTGATGATGTTTATTGGGCGAGTAGATATGAAATATATTGGCTTGCTAATTATGTGCATGGTCATGGTCTTTGCGGTCTTGATTATTCTAGGTGATTTTTTCCCAGAAATTGTCCGATCTGATACTTGGTCTGCACGGGTAAGAGAATTTAATAGTAATAATGGCGGGTTCCAAGTACAACATTCTATGATGGCGATCGCTAGCGGAGGATTGATTGGTTTAGGACCAGGGAATAGTTTGCTAAGAAACTCATTACCAAACCCTTATAATGATTTTATCTTTTCCACGATATGCGAAGAATACGGGTTGATTGGAGGGGTGATTATCATAGGTTTATATCTCTTACTACTCTTTAGGGTAGCCCGATTAGTCACGAACAGTAGTAAAGGCTTTAGTGCCATGTTGGCTTTAGGTTTGACGCTAAGTATGGTTATCCAAGCATTGATAAATATAGCAGTAGCGGTCCATTTAATACCTGTTACGGGTCAGAATTTACCCTTAGTAAGTTATGGAGGAACCTCATTAATATTCACTTGCATCTCTTTCGGCATTATTTTAAGTGTAAGTAAGAATATAGAGAAGCTAAGTATGGAAGGGGCGGGAGCAGAATAGCTTTTGAAATATGAGTAAAAAATTAAAAGTAATCATAAGTGGAGGTGGATCAGGAGGCCATATTTATCCAGCAATAGCCATTGCGAATGCCCTTAAAAAACAACGATCAGCTATTGATATTTTGTTTGTAGGCGCGAAAGGAAAAATGGAGATGGAGAAAGTACCAAAAGCGGGCTTTCCAATTGAAGGCTTATGGATTAGTGGTTTTCATAGAAAATTGACCTTACGGAATTTATCTTTTCCTTTCAAACTCATTAGTAGTTTATGGAAGGCTAGGAAAATACTCAAAAGATTTCAACCAGATGTAGTCATTGGAGTCGGCGGATTTGCAAGCGGACCTACTTTAGAGATGGCTAGCAGAAGGGGAATTCCTATTCTGGTACAAGAACAAAACTCTTATGCAGGGATCACCAATAAGTTATTGGCTAAAAAAGCAGATAGAATTTGTACTGGATATCAAAATATGGAGCGATTTTTTCCAAAAGATAAGTTAAAGTGGACAGGTAATCCTGTTAGAGCAGATATAAGAGAATTAGCTCATTTAAAAGAAAAAGGGCTTAAGCATTTTAATTTAGATCCAAACAAAAAAACGATTCTTTTATTTGGAGGAAGTTTGGGAGCTAAAACGCTAAACGAAGCGATGGCTGCTAATACCGAAATCCTTCAAGAGCATAAAGAGATACAAGTTATCTGGCAAGCAGGATCGCTTTATATAGAAGCGTATCAATCTACCGCAACTGCAAAATTATCCAATGTTCAAATTCGAGCTTTTCTCGATAGAATGGACTTGGCCTATGCAGCAGCAGATGTGGTGATTTGTAGAGCAGGTGCTTTGACGATTTCAGAATTATGCATGGTTGGTAAACCAGCCATTCTGATACCTTCGCCAAATGTGGCAGAGGATCATCAAACTAAAAATGCATTGGCATTAGTGGAAAATGAAGCGGCTATTTTAGTAGAAGATCAACAAGCTAAACAGCGAATGATTCCGGAGGCTATCCATATTATGAGTAACGACGAATTAAAAAACAAGCTAAGCCAGAACGTTCGCCAATTAGAAAAACCAAATGCGGCTATGGATATAGCGGCAGAGGTTTTGGACTTAGTCTCTTGAGAGATCGCTACGCTGTCAGATCGCTGCGCTGTCAGAAGTCAGACTGCTACGCTGTCAGACGCTAGTATGATTTAAACGCTATGCTGTCAGTATGATTTTGAGAAGCCAGACATCTAGAGCGAATCTAGTGGTCAACATCATAAGTCTGACTTCTGACAGTCAACGGAGTTGACGATCTGACCTCTGACTTCTAAATAAAACAAGTATTAATCATTGAAAAAGCCGTTAAAAAAACTAGAACTAGCAAGAACGCTAAAATTTGTTGGATCCTTGGTTTTGGTCTTGCTGATAATAGGAATAGTTATAGCAGCAGCCAAACGAAAAACGGCCACTAAAACAAAAGCTGTGGCTGTACAAATTAAGCCATTGCCAGAAGGCCGAGATCTAATAGCAGTAGGGGATGTCTTGGCTATATTAGATAGAAGTTTTGGTTTTTCTTTAGAAGGGATGCCACATGGTGCCGTCAATATAGAGCGAGTAGAAAGAGTCTTAGAAAATGACCCTTTTGTAGAAGATGCAGATGCTTATATTGATGCAGAAAATAAAGTGCAAATTGTGATTACACAACGGGTACCAGTGATGCGAATTATTGACGGATTAGGAGTGAATTATTATTTAGATGCCAATGGTAAAAAGTTGCCATTATCAAGAAATTATACAGCTAGAGTGCTGATTGCATCGGGAAATATTCCACCATTTATTCCGGACTTTATATCGCAAAAAGATCACCTTTTGTTTCAAACATTTGATTTATCGAAACAGATTCTAGCAGATGATTTTTTATGGCCTATGGTGGAGCAGATTTACTTAAATAAGAATAAGGAATTTGTATTAATCCCTAAATTGGGTAAGCAAAAAATTTACTTAGGTACATATGAAAATATGGAAAAGAAATTAGCGAATCTAAAATTGTTTTATTCCAAGGCAATAGCAGAAGAAGGATGGCAAAAATACAGCGCTTTTGATTTGAGATTTAACGGACAAATTGTAGGAAGACGATAAAATAATAAATAACTGTTCAAGGATTAATTGACAGTGATAAAATAACCAAGGATTAACCATCAGTAGTGTGTATTCAATACCTACTACTAACTTACTAGAAAACACTTGATCATGGAGTTAAACACTAACGAACAAAAAGAATTAATTGTCGCATTAGATATTGGGACAACAAAAGTTTGTGCTATTGCCGGCCGAAGAAATGAGCACGGTAAACTAGAAGTACTGGGTATTGGAAAAGTAGCATCCACGGGTGTTATTCGAGGGGTCGTAACAAATATAGAAAAAACAGTAAAAGCCATCGCTGATGCAGTAGCATTAGCCGAAAGGCAAGCTTCTACTAAGTTTAGAGTAGTACATGTAGGTATTGCTGGACAACATATTAAAAGCTTACATCATAGAGGTTTATTAACAAGAGAAGATGTTAATACAGAAATAGGAGACGGCGATATTAATAAATTGGTGAGCGATATGCATCGCTTAGTATTGCCACCAGGAGATAAAATTATCCATGCCATTCCACAGGATTATACGGTAGATGGCGAACAGGGAATTTTAGATCCAATCGGTATGTCAGGAATTAGATTGGAAGCTAATTTTCATATTATCACGGGCCAGATTTCGGCTTCTAATAATTTGAGAAAGTGTATAGAAAAAGCAGGCTGTGAAGTAGCTGATATTACTCTAGAACCTATTGCTTCTTCTGATTCCGTATTGAGCGATGAAGAAAAAGAAGCAGGAGTAGCTTTGGTAGATATAGGGGGAGGGACAACAGATATTTCGGTATTCTATGATGGTATATTGAGACATACAGCTATCGTTCCTTTCGGTGGAGATGTCGTTACCAAAGATATCAAGGAAGGATGCACGGTGATGAAAAACCAAGCAGAAAAATTAAAAGTTAAATTTGGTTCTGCTTTAGCAGATGAAGTATATGATAATCGCGTGATTGCAATTCCTGGTTTAAAAGGAAGAGATCCTAAAGAAATTTCTGAAAAGAATCTTGCGCTAATTATACAAGCAAGAGTAGAAGAAATATTAGATTATGTTATGCACCAGATTCAATTATCTGGATACGAGCATAAATTAATTGGCGGTATTGTATTGACAGGTGGAGGTGCTTTACTTAAAAATATAGATAAGCTAACGGAATTTCACACAGGCATTACCACAAGGATTGGTATACCAGCAGAACAATTAGCCAGTGGGAATTTAGAGCAACTCTACAGCCCAGTCTATTCTACAGTAGTCGGTTTATTATTAAAAGGAATTGAAAGAGTAGAAGCTGGTGAATTAGTATACTCTCATGAGATCAAGGTGCCTGTAGTAGCCGATGTAGTAGAAGAGGTAATTGAAGAGCCATTGACTAAAGAAGACAAAAGTTATTCTAAAGTATTTAAACGCATTAGAGACTGGTTTGAAGCTGAACCAGATGCAGAATACTATTAAAATAGAAGAGAGAACAGAGAAGCGAGAATAGAGACGTATGTCATTCCAAAACAAAATTCCGTTGTTTTTTAAATGGAATACGTCTCTATTTTCTGCTCTCGCATCTCTACTCTAAAAAAGGTAATGACCAACAAAAAACAAAATCAATTAACTGAGAAAACTTTCGAACTATGATTTTTGATATGCCCAAAGATGGAGGATCTATAATTAAAGTACTTGGTGTAGGAGGAGGAGGAAGTAATGCCGTCACACACATGTTCAAACAAGGCATTGTGGGAGTAGACTTCGCCATAAGTAATACGGATATCCAAGCAATGGATACCAGTCCTGTACCAGTGAAATTACAACTAGGTCCTGCGCTGACAGATGGTCGGGGTGCTGGCTCTAAACCTCAGGTAGGTAGAGAAGCTTGTATTGAATCATTGGAAGAGGTGACACGTTTTTTAAGTGATGGTACAAAGATGTTATTTGTGACAGCTGGAATGGGTGGTGGCACAGGTACTGGAGCTGCCCCTATCATTGCTAAAACTGCCCAAGAGATGGGTATTTTGACAGTGGGAATTGTCACGCTACCTTTCACCTTTGAGGGCCGAAGAAGAATGTCCCAAGGATATGAAGGACTCGAAGAATTAAAGAATAATGTAGATACGCTTGTCGTCATTTCCAATGATAAACTACGTCGTATTTTCGGTAATCTTTCCTTAACAGAAGCCTTTGGACAAGCGGATAGTGTCTTAACCACAGCAGCCAAAGGAATCGCAGAAATTATTACCGTACCAGGATATGTCAATGTAGATTTTGAGGATGTCAATACCGTGATGCGAGGTAGTGGTGTTGCCATTATGGGTACAGCTGCTGCCGAAGGAGATGATAGAGCAAAACGAGCAGTAGATGATGCCTTAAATTCTCCTTTATTAGAAGATAGTAATATCAAAGGAGCGGAACATATATTATTAAATATTACTTCTGGTGTTAAGGAAGTAACCATGGACGAAATTTTTGAAATTACAGAATTCGTTCAAGAAGAAGCGGGCTTTGGAACTAATTTAATCTGGGGTAATTGTTTCGATGAGACCTTAGGAGATAAAATTAGTGTGACCATTATTGCAACTGGATTTGAAAGTAAGACAGATAAAATAGAGAAAGAAGAAGAGACAAGAATAGTAGTGAATTTGGATGATGAAGAACCGATAAAGCCCAAAAAAAAAGATTCCCTGGATTTGACCGCTCTTAGTACGGAGGAAGCGAATATTTTTGAATTTGAGGATGTTCAAACTAGAGTAGAACGATATAGAAAAGGGCATTATTCTTATGAAGAACCCTACTTAAAGGAAGATAAAGAAACTCTAGAACAACGTAGTCGAACTGAGAAAAGTAAAAAGAAAACGAAAAAATCAGTCTCCAAGCTAAATAATCCAAAAGTAATAAATGACCTGGAAAACCAACCTGCTTATTTGAGACGGAATATTAAGCTAAACAAAGTGCCACATTCTTCTGAAGAAGCACACTCCAACTGGTCTGTATCTGACGAAGAAGAACCGGATATTACTTCTAGTAATTCTTTCCTACATGGCAATGTTGATTAAATAAATAGCAAGGCAAACAGCCTTAAAAATATATCGAATCTTTCTTTCTTGGGCAGTCTAATTTTAGGCTGCCCATTTTTATTTTAACCATACTTAAGGAAAGAAGGACAGCATACTGTGACGTAAATCAACTTCTATTCAGTAACAGGAGAAACCTCTGGGACGCCAACTGCATGCACTTTCAATTTTTCAGGTACATATAATCGAATCAAAACGTTTTCTTCACATATTCCTTTACTGGTTTGTATAGTTTTTCGAGACATTTTTTTCATTCTAAAACCTGCCCCCGCTTGGTACTTATATTGTTCCACTTTATAGCGACCAGATTCTTGGAAAAAATCCATTACATATTTAGATGCATTACTTAGATTAACAGTCGTTTCAACAAGTACATAGTCTCCAGCCCATGTTTCATGCTGATAGGGATAACCAATATCTATATGGACTTGCGTATAGCTTTTTTCCATAGGGAAGGCTTGATGTATTGTTCTTACAACTTGAGCGGAAAGGCTTGTACAATAAATAAACACAGCACAGATTAATACGATGGCATTTTTTTGCATAGGAATGTTATTTGCTACTAAGTAAATTAGGCAATCCGTGAAGAAGGAGTAGAAGTGATAGAATAGTGATCTACTCTTTAAACGTATGTTTGAAGTTTGTACCAACTGATTATCAGTGGGTTAAACATACACTAAACTGGGTGTTTGGTTTTTAGTAAGTGGAAAGCGTGGAATTGTAAGTGAGTTAGTGTGTAAGTGAATACAATAGGAATGTTTCACATGATTTGAAGGGCACGCAAATATAATAATAAAACTTAATAAAGAATGATTTATTGTGCGGTATGTTCAGAACTCCGTAACTATAAATCATTTAGTCATCGCGGTGCTATTAGTGACATTCACTGTTTTATTAGACGGTGTATATATCTTTACTAATACATCTTCTTTACAAGGACCATTCTGCGTATAAATAGCTTTTCGGGTCATTTTTTTATGGCCAAATTCGACAGCGGCGCTATAGTCTTTTTGCTCCACTTTGTAGCGACCATCCTTTATATAATAATCTAAAATTTGTTTAGAGGTATTAGATAAACGAACATTCGTTTCAACGAGAATAGTATTCCCGGCCCATTCTTCTACTTGAACTGGATAATCTAAATCTATTACAATTAGAGGAATGTCCTCATTAACAGTAAAAGATTGATGAAAGGTAGTAGCTATTTGGGAGAATAGATTAATACTTTGGAATGCTATAATGAATAGCACGATTAGTATCTTTGAAGTGCTCATATTGCTTAGTTCTATTTAGTTGAATCTAAATAATATGAGTGAGTTTTTTTATGCCAAAAATAAATTTTGTGAAGCCTGATTGAGTAGTGAAATGCTACTTACAATCAGGGGAAGTGGCTTAGACGTTTAATTTATATAGCACGATAAGACTTGTTCCTAAATAAGTATTCCTTATTTGGGAACAAGACTATATGTCATAGGTAATATTTATATTGCAAAATTGATTCCAATTATTACTAGTTCATGAAAGACATTCTAAGCATAAGTGGTTCTACTAGAGCGCAATCCAGTAATGCTCAATTATTAGAGGCCATTCCTCCCTTGTTTCCTGACTATAGGTTTAACAGATATACAGACTTAGCAAAGCTTCCACTATTTCAAGCGGAACTTGATAAGCATCCCTGGCCTAAAGAAGTACTTCAATGGAGAACTGCGGTAGCTAATACGGATGCGCTAATTATAGCAACTCCCGCTTACCTATTCAATCTACCTGCTGTGCTGAAAAATGGATTAGAATGGCTCTCAACTTCTGGAGAACTCCAGCAAAAACCAATTTTAGCCATAACGCTCACTCCACATCCACCTCGTGGCGAAAAGGCGATGCAATCCTTATTATGGTCTTTACAAGCATTAGAGGCTAGGGTAGTGGGGCAGTTGCCTTTGTATCTTTCAGAAATGGAGGATGGAGCGTTAGGAGCGGAGATAAAAGAGATGCTTCGGGAGGCGATTCAGTTGCTCTAGAGATACAGAGATGTATTAGGTGTGTTTTAGAACACGGAGACACAGAGGCACGGAGAATTATTTTCACTTTGTGTTCCTAGATGTTGTAATTTAGGACACGGAGGTACAGAGTACACAGAGAAAAACTACATATCATTCTCCGTGTGCTCCGTGACTCAGTGTTCACCATTGTCAACATATAATGGAGCAACATATAACTCTGTGCGCTCCGTGACTCAGTGTTCATTATCGTCAACATCAAATAAAGCTACATATAACTCTGTGTGCTCCGTGACTCAGTGTTCATTATCGTCAACATCAAACTCCAAGCCTCCCGCATCAGAATTTAGCAGTAACCCCCGCTAAAATATTAATCCCATAAGTCTCATAATTGACCCAACGTTCCCGCTTATTATTCAATAGATTATTGAATTCAATGAAGGCACCAAGATTTTCGGATAAGATATATTCCCCACCAACACTTACATCTAATAGGGCATTTAAATTACCTGCCGTATTATCTGCTTGTAAATAAGGAACACCATTGGCGACATACAATTCTCCTTTTAATCTAAATTTATCTTCCAATAGTCGATAAACTCCTGTGAAGTTGGCTTCTAATGCAGGTAAATGCCACGCTTTTTCTTGATTATCCAAATCAAATTGATTCACACTAATCGTACCACTCAAATCTACTACCTTAAGAATGGTAGCGCCAATACTTCCTTGAATATTAAAAATACTGACGGTATCATAAAGGACATCGAAAGTCGTAAACCCTAAAGAGTCAGCAGGAGAATTTAAGAACAAGGGGAGGTTATTTGCTTTTTTATAACCAACTTGTCCCTTATAATTAAAGCTGCCGACAGACCCACGCAAACCACCATAAAAATGATTATAATCCGTGTTCCTGATTTGTAGACTACCGAAGGTATTAATGAAAGGATTGTAATCACTTAAGCTACGTAATGAATTTTTTTCCAATCCACCTTCTGCCCCTACAAACACCGTAAATTTATTACCTACAATATTGGCAGATACTTCTACATCTGGATAAAAAGAAAATTCTTCATTCACAGAAGCTAGGTTAGCGCCCACCTTGGCTTTAATATTTTCATTGTGAAAAGTAAAAGCAGGATTGATATAAAAATTATTTAATTTT
>CALJIY010000572.1 GCA_937973945.1 uncultured Saprospiraceae bacterium
ATCCATGAAATACACTGTCAGCTTGTTTCTTTTTATTTTATTAGCCATATCTAGCTTCGGTCAAACGTTCCAGCAACCCCCAATAGGTCCAGGTAGTGCCACCTATGCACATGATTCTGTGGCCATCTTTGACTATGCACAAAAGCAAGATGGTTATTGGATATTTGAACCTGAATCGCCAAAGCCAAAGGAAGCTAATGTGATCGTTTTTTTACATGGGTACGGAGGTTACAACCCTATGATATATGGACAATGGATTAAGCATTTGGTACGACAAGGCAATGTCATCATCTATCCGAGGTACCAAAAAAACATGACGATTCCTCGACCGAAAAAATTCTCTCCCAATGTGGTAACTGCCATCCAAGATGCCATCACACAATTGCAGAAAGGCCAACATGTCCGTCCTATGCTCCATGACTTATGTATGGTCGGTCATTCCTATGGAGGAACGATTGCTGCTGATCTTAGTGTCAATTGGGAATCTTACCAAATACCAGAACCTAAGGGCGTCTTTCTTTGCGCTCCTGGGACAGGTCCTTTTAAAGCAGGTAAACTAGCTTCCTACGAAGCTATGCCTAAAGCACTTAATTTATTAATTTTTCTAAATGAAAAAGATTATGTGGTAGGGGATGAGTTAGGTTTGAAAATATTTGAGACAGCCATACATACGCCCAATAGAAATTTACTCATGCAGTATACCGATTCAGAAAATAATATCGGAGCAGGCCATAATGAGACCTACTGTGTCGATCTTAATTTTGATAGTGGGGTGCGGAACTATACCGCTAAACGAGCTTTGCGTATAAGTAAGACGAATGCTGTTGACTACTATGGGTATTGGAAATTATTTGATGCACTCCTTGCTTGCACTCGTAAAGGCAAAGATTGTGATACGGCTTTTGGCAATACTATTAAACAAAGAAGTCTTGGCCTCTTGCAGGGAAATAAATTATTAGAACTAGAAGTGAAGGTGCCCGCTGAACGATCATTACTTTCTGATAAGTAATTCGTCTAATTATTAAGTGATAATTTTCTATATTTAAGGCCTTAAAGATTTACAGTACTGGACATTGTTTAGAACAGAGAGCAGAGAAGAGAGCGTAGAGACGCATTTCGTTCAGGGAATAACAATTTTTTTTCATTTTTTAAACGTAATCTATCTCTATTCCCAGCCCGCCTGACGGCAGTCGGGCTGGTCTGCTCTCGCTTCTCTACTCTTTAAAACGTCTAGGAATGTACTAAAGATTAATGTATGAAGTATTTAGTTGTCAGCTTTGTTATTTACTTTGTTTATAAGTTTCTCTTTCAGCCTGCGTTGAAGGAACCTAACACTAAAACTCGTTATTACGAGGACACCTCCAATAGTAGAAATAAAGGCAAAAATCCAAGGGTGGATGAAGAGGAATATACAGACTATGAAGAGGTGGATTAGTTTAATTGATGGATTTGCACTAGACATATGACTTTGGTTTTGAATTTTAAACCAAAAACATCGTTATTCTTTAGTTAAAAAGTAATGCCCCTTCTTTTATTTGGAGAACTATTTGCATAAAAAATGGTATATTTAAGGACAAAGAAGCAGCTTTTGTAAAAATAAGCACTCCTTATATACGTTCAGTAATAAGTAAATGCCAATTGCAATGATATTTTGGCAACATGAAAAGACCATAACATAAAAAAGCAACATATGAAGTTTAGAGGTTTTGTCCTATTTGTATTTGTAGCCCTTATTGGATTAGTAGCGGCTTATTATCCTCCCAAAGTAGATAATGCTCAAAAAGAAGCCATTTTAATACAAACTATTTTAGATGGTTTAAAACAGTTGCATTACAACCCAGTAGAGCTAGATGATGAGTTTTCTAGCAAATTACATAATATATACCTAGAGCGTTTAGACGGCGGGAAACGTTGGTTAACGCAAAATGATATCGATCAATTAGATCAATACAAGGATTTATTGGATAATGAAGCCAATCAAGGCACTTATGACTTCTTGACTTTATCTATTGATTTAAAGCAAAAAGGTATAGAAAAGACGGAAAAGTTTTTTCAAGAGATTTTAGCAACGCCAATGGATTTTACTACTAATGAAATAGTAGAAATGGATGGTGAGAAGAAAAGCTACGCTAAAAATGATGCAGAGCTTAAGGCTTATTGGGAAAAATCTTTAAAGTATGATGTGTTATCTAGGTTAGTAGAAAAAATAGAAACGCAAGAAAAGAAAATCGCAGAGGAAAAAGATAAATTGGAAGGAAAAGTAGCTTCTACTGTAGATGCCGTTATTACTGGTTCTGATTCAGAAACAGAAGATAAAGAAGAGGAAGAATTCATCATCAAAACAGAAGCTGAACTTGAGCAAGAAAGCAGAGAGGCGGTATTAAAAGTATATAGCGACTGGTATAGCAGATTGGCTAAAAAGAAGCGTAAAGATCATTTAAGTGACTACTTAAAGGCATTTTCGAATGTTTTTGATCCACATACAGAATATTTCCTACCTGTAGATAAGGAAAACTTTGATATGAGTATGTCTGGTAGATTAGAAGGTATAGGTGCTAGACTACAAGAAACGATTGAAGAAGGAGCAAAAGTAGTAAGTATCGTACCTGGCGGACCAGCATGGCAAGGGAAGGTGCTAGAGGTAAATGATCTTATCCAAAAAGTAGCACAAGATAAAGACGGAGAATGGGTAGACGTGACAGGTTGGACAATCAATGATGTGGTACAAAAAATTAGAGGTAAGAAAGGAACTAAAGTTAGATTGACCCTAAAGAAAGTCGATGGTGCTATAGTTGAAACAATCATCACTAGAGATGAAATTATTATGGATGAAGGTTTTGCTAAATCTTCTATCCTTGATATTCCTGATGCAGTAGATAATATTGGTTATATTCACTTGCCACGTTTCTATGCGGATTTCCGTAAATCAGATGGTCGTCAGTGTGCAGTAGATGTAGAAAAAGAAATCGCTAAATTAAAAGAAGAAAATGTCAATGGTATTATCCTTGATTTAAGAAATAATGGAGGTGGTTCTTTAAGAGATGTCGTAGATATGTCTGGCTTATTTATTGAGCAAGGACCAATTGTACAAGTGAAGTCTAGAGAAGCAGCTGCAGAAGTATTATCAGATAGGGATGCTAGCGTTCAGTATGATGGACCTCTTATCGTAATGGTTAACTCTTTTAGTGCTTCTGCTTCTGAAATTTTAGCAGCTGCCTTACAAGATTATGATAGAGCTGTAATCGTAGGTAGTGATGCGACTTTTGGTAAAGCTACGGTACAGCGTTTCTTCAACCTGGATAGAGCGATTAGAGGACATAGCGAAATCAAGCCTTTGGGAGAGATTAAGTTGACGATGCAGAAATTCTATAGAATTGATGGTAGCTCTAATCAATTAAAAGGGGTACAACCAGACATTGTATTCCCTGAAATTTATGATCAAATAAAGACAGGAGAACAAGAGTACGAAACAGCTATGACTTGGAGTGAAATCGAATCTGTGCCACATAGCCAATCAGTCTACCACCCTACTTCGATGTCTTCTTTAAAAGCAGCTAGTACTTCTAGAATTGCACAGAATACTACTTTCCAAAAAGTAAAAGAGAACGCTACTCGTTTAAAGACACAAAGAGATAAAACGACTTACTCTTTAAACATGGACGAGTATAGAGCTTTTAAGAAAAAACAAAAAGCAGAAGCAGATAAGTATAAAGATTTATTTGATGAAGCGATCCCTGGTATGAATGTTAGAAGCCTTGATGCCGATAAGGACTATATCAATGAAGACGAATCTAGAAAAGCTCGTTTCGATGACTTCTTAGAAGGGTTGACAAAGGATGCTTATTTAGAGGAAACGCTTTATATTATGAAGGATATGATTAAGTAAACGATCATATTTTCAAATAAAAAAGGTCTTGATTTGTAATAAATCAAGACCTTTTTTATTTGAAATTCTACTTAATTGTGATAATGATTTTAAAAAAATAGATTTTCATAGAATAAATATTGTTCTTTTTGCATTCTGCGTAAGCTTATGCCCAGAGGCATAAAGGCTTAGAAAAAAGAAAAGAATCAAAAACCCTAGACAAAAAAGCCAGCCCATCCGCAAGCGGTTCAGGAATAAATTCCTTCATCTCATCTCCGGTATTTTTGTCGGGCCATCCCGCTACGTGATGTGTTCCTAGATGTAGATGTTGTCTATTTTTAATCGAAATACATCTCTATTCTCTGCTCTCGCTTCTCTATTCTAAAATCAGTATGATTTTTTAAAACAAATCTTCATACTCATTAGAGTTGTTTGATTTTGGTTGCGCCTGCTTTACCTTTGGTTTGATAGGTGGTAATTCAATTAAGTCTTTCTCATTAATTAACGATTCTCCATCAGGTACAAAATCTGTTTCTACCGTTTCTATTTCCTCGTATTCTGCATACTCCCCATTTACTTTTTTATCCAATTGGTCTTTCATAGAACCGATCTTTTTCTTTACTAATGCTTTACCAAATAAGAAAAACGCAACTACTGGATATACAAAAAAAGTGACAACACTAGCGCCTAAGCCATATAGTGGGTTCATTTTAAATAAACCTAAGACCCATTTTCCATAGTCTACTACGACCTTATAATCGATAACAAGCGTTGCTAGGAAAAGAAAAGGAGCAATCCAATAAACTATATTAAAAGCGATTCGTGCTAGAAAGAATAGTAATATTAAAGCGCCTATCGCCATTGCTATAAAGGTCAAATTACCTAAAGGATTACTAGAACCTCGCTGTTTTTGCTGATTAGCCATTGATCTATTTGTTGAAGTTTTATGCTATTAATTTAAAACCTAAAGATTATAGAACAGAGACAAATTTCGTTTAAAAACAACGATATTTCTTCAATTTCATACGAAACTTGTCGCTTCTGTCCGCGCTATTCTATTGTTTCAAATACTAATAATGTGATTGAATTACTAAAATACACACTTCTTAGGAATAATGGAATTAGTCATTCCCAATAAAATAGTCAAAATAGCTATAAATCGACTAACATAGTTAAGAATCCTATGAAATATTCATTGCCTCATAAGCCGTTTTAGTCAAACCATATTGGGCAATATTTTTATAATCCCCTTTTATTTTTATATGCTCTTTAAATTCACCTTCTTTGACCATTCCATTCTTGCTCATCACCTTTCCTGAAGCAGGGTTTTCAATACCATGAATCGCAAAAATTTTATTAAGTCCAGCCTCCCCAAAGCCAAATTTAAGTACCGCTCCAACCGCCTCTGACATATATCCTTGTCCCCAAAAAGGAACACCTATCCAATAGCCTAGTTCTGCTCGATCATATCTTGATTCTACATGTAAGCCTACTCCACCTATTAATTCTTGTGTTGCTTGTAATCGAATCCCAAAGATGTACTTAGATTTATCCTGCCATCCTTGATGCGCTAAATTCAACCAAAAGATCGCATCTTTCTCATAATAGGGGTGCGGCATATTCAATAGGTGTTCTGCTACTTTAGCAGCTCCTGCATATTTTATAATGGACGGAATATCTGTTGCTAGGATCGCTCCTAGACTTAGGCGTTCTGTTAAAATGGTTACTGGTTTTGACATGATCGTTTAATTTTGGGAAAACAACACTCTTCTAAAAAATATAGTTCCAAAGAGCTTGTTATTAAGCATCCGTATATCTAACTCCTCCCGCCCTCCTCTTCAAAGAGGAGGGGCATCTTCGTTGTAATTTTTTTCTATAAAGACAAGACTCTTTCTTCGTTTAGAAGGAATGAAGAAGATTCATTTAAATGAAATTAGTTGTTATGAAAAATTCTTCTCAATTTCTTTACCAAACTCCTCAAACAACGCACTACTACCAGCAATAATTTCCTTGCCATATAAATAATCGGTACCCCCTTTAAAATCCGATACTTTCCCGCCAGCCTCTTGCACTAATAACACACCTGCTGCCACATCCCATGGGCTCAAGCTATATTCAAAAAAGGCATCAAATTTCCCACAAGCCACATACGCCAAATC
>CALJIY010000573.1 GCA_937973945.1 uncultured Saprospiraceae bacterium
ACAGCCTATCAAGAAGAAGATGAATTTCAGGTATTAACTAGTGATTTTGAAGGAAGACACCAGCGATTGGTGTCTAAAGAAGATGCCCTTGCCTTAGTAGATGAAATTAAAGTAAGTCCAGCCGTCAGAACGATGTCTACCGTCATTGCTAGACAAAAGCAGGTCTTAAATGCGGCTACTAATGAGAATAATATTGCATATATCGTTTCTGATTTTCAAAAGAATATCACGGATATAGAAGCTTACCAAGATACGACTCTTGAAGTGAATTTAGTTCCCTTACAGTCTGTACAAGAAAAAAATATTAGTATAGATTCTTGTTGGTTTGATGCCCCCGTGCAAATGGTGAATCAAACGAATAAATTAATAGTTCGAGTAAAGAATCATAGCAACGAAGCTGCGGAAAACCTAAGACTATCCCTAAAATATGATGGACAAGAGAAACCTGTAGGAACCCTGTCTTTACCAGCAGGAGGTACAGCGATAGATACGATCAACCTAACGATTCAGCATACAGGCTGGCATGAAGCACAGTTATCTATTACTGATTATCCTGTTCAATTTGATGACCATTATTTTTTCACCTTTAATGTAGCAGAAAAGATTGAAGTCTTAGCAATCAACGAAGCAGGCCCTGATAAGTATATCAATGCAGCATTCAAAGGGGCGCCTTATTTCAGATTAACCAATCAACAAAATACCAATTTGGACTATGCGAAATTCGCATCTTATCAAATGATTGTTCTCAATAGTATCAATGCCATTTCTTCAGGCTTAGCTTTTGAACTGAATAAATATGTCAAGAATGGAGGCAATTTATTAGTCTTCCCAGGCACAAATGCCAATCTATCGACCTATAAAAGCTTTCTTAGAGCCTTTGAAGCTAATCAATATGTTCAATTTGTAAAAGAAGAAAAAGCGGTAGGTTCTGTGAATTATGAAGAATTTATATTTAAGGATGTCTATAAAAATAGAAGAGCCAATCTTAAACTGCCTGTTACACAAGCGAACTATCAGTTGACCAATTTTGGTAGTAATAAAGAAGAAAAATTATTAGCCTACAGAGATGGTAGTACTTTTTTAGGGAAGTATAGCTTCGATAAAGGCAACTTATATTTATGTTCCGCACCGCTTTCTGACGACTATAGTAATTTGGTTAAAAACGGAGAAATTTTTGTGCCAATGCTTTACAAAATGGCCATCTCTTCTGCCAAAGCGCAACGCATTGCCTATACCATTGGAAAAGATGATTATATAGATACCGATAATTTGATTACAGAATCAGAAACGGTCTATAAATTAAAAGGTCGAGCAGAAGAATTCATACCAGAACAAACAACAGTAGGGGCTAAAGTCATACTAGGTATTTACGATCAAGTAAAGGAATCTGGATTTTATAACTTATTTTTAAAAGCAGATAATCCGCTATCTAAATTCGCCTTTAATTATGATCGAAAAGAATCCCAATTAGATTATTGGAATGAGACGGATCTGAAAGCTAGAGTAGGGGATCAGATAAATGTACTGACAGCGAATGCAGATACAGATTATACCACATTAATTGGACAACGTAGTCAAGGTATTCCTTATTGGAGGTGGTGTGTGATTGCCGCTTTAGTATTCCTATTGATTGAAGGCTTATTACTGCGTTTTTGGAAGGTATGACAAGTTTGTTGATTAACTCATTAAATCGACCGTTGGGCCTAATTGCTCATAATAGGGGCATTGTTGGGTTATTTGCAATTGACCAAACTCAATCTTTGCAAAATTGACCAATTGTTGATATAGCTGATTGCCATAACCCTTTCCTCGTTCTTTTTCTAAAATGTAACAATTTTGTAATAAGCCTATACCTGCAGTAGGTGGAGCAATTGGTGATTGTTGCACGCTCCCCAGACCGATGATTTCTGTATTTTTATAGACAAAAAATAGACCTTCACCTGGCTTGTCAAATCTACATTGACCGGATAACCATTGTCTTTCTAGTACATCAAAAAAAATAAAACCTTTCTGTCTTATTTCTCTCTTTAAAAGATTTAATGAATCAATAGGTAAATCAATCGTTTGCTGAATAGTACAAGTTTGCAGGACTGTTAACATGGTATTTTGGTTTATGTATTAAAACTAATCAATGTTCTTATAATTTAATATGCCTCCCTTATTTTAATTCTGAATACTTTCTGAACCGTCTATTTTTATTGCTAGTTTGTATGATATCATTGTCTAATGGCAGTAATTTTTTAATATAATTTTGATTCATTATCTTTGCTATTATTCAAGACTAAATTCACAATTCTTAAGACATTTAATGAAACTCAACCTAGACGTAGCAGTAGCAAGTAAACCAGAGTGGTTAGAAGCAGTACTTGGTGATTTTAATTCCTTTCTTCAAGATCATGCGGACTGTGAGCGGAAAGCCTCTGCGATGGCGATGAGCTTTGTTGCTAAATACCCTGATCGAGTAGCTATTATCCCGGAATTAATAGAAACAGCTGTAGAGGAATTGGAGCATTTCCAACAAGTCTACCAATTAATGGAGCAAAAAGGAGTCCAATTAGCGCCCTCTATGGGAGAAGATATCTATGTAAAGCGATTACTTAAACAATGCTACTCAGGAAGGAATGAGCGATTTATGGATCGTTTACTAATTGCCTCTGTATTAGAAACACGCGGCGCAGAACGATTCAAGATGGTGGCGGATGCCTTAGAAGATGAAACCTTGCATAAATTTTATAAAATGCTTTGGATTTCAGAGGCTAAGCATGGGCACATTTTTGTGAAGATGGCGATGAATTATTTTGATAAAAAGACGGTGTATGATCGCTTGCATTGGTGGATTGACCGAGAAGCAGAGGTGATTGATAGTTTAGAAATAAAAGCAGCATTACATTGAATAAAGTCGACTTAACCCCCTAAAACAAGAAGTTGGCAAAAAAATTGCTGTAAAAAAGATGATTAATTTTTCAGATTGATCAGCTATCCCATCATCTCAATTCCCCCCTACGCAACAAACTTTCTATTACACCGTTTTTAGCTAAATAACTGAAATACAGGCTGTTTGCTTGTGTTTTAAATCTTTTTTTATTGCTTAATAGATAAGTCTAACCGTTGCGAATAACACAATTGAGCCTTTGAAATTTTATGGATTCTTAAATTTTTTGATATGAATATTGCTGTAGTAGGCACGGGCTATGTAGGCCTTGTAACAGGTACTTGTTTTGCAGAAACAGGGAATCATGTAATTTGCGTGGATATTGATGAAAAGAAAGTTCAGAAAATGCGGAATGGGCATGTGCCTATTTATGAGCCAGGTTTGGAACTTTTATTTGATCGAAATACCAAGCAAGAACGGTTGGAATTTACGACTGATCTTAAAAAAGCGATTAAAGATGCTGAAATCATCTTTTTGGCTTTGCCTACTCCGCCAGGAGAAGATGGATCAGCTGATTTATCCTATATTTTAGGAGTTGCAGATGATCTTTCGAAAATTATCACTGATTACAAAGTAATCGTTGATAAAAGTACAGTACCTGTCGGTACTGCCGAAAAAGTGCATGACATTCTTGTTAAAAATTTAGATCCAGAACTATTTGATGTAGTATCTAATCCTGAATTTTTAAGAGAAGGGGTAGCTGTAGATGATTTTTTAAAGCCAGATCGAGTAGTGATTGGAACGACCTCAGATAAGGCAAGAAAAGTGATGAAGCGTTTGTATGATCCATTTGTTCGTCAGGGAAATCCAATCATCTTTATGGATGAACGTTCTGCGGAGATGACCAAATATGCGGCAAACTCTTATTTGGCAGCAAGAATCTCTTTTATGAATGAGATTGCCAACTTATGCGAAAAAGTAGGCGCCAATGTGGATCAAGTAAGAATAGGGATGGGAAGTGATAGCCGTATCGGAAAGCGCTTTTTATTTCCCGGTGTGGGTTATGGTGGTAGTTGTTTTCCTAAAGACGTACAGGCCTTAGCTAAAACAGCAAATCAGTATGACTATGACTTTAAGATTTTGAATTCTGTTATGAAAGTGAATAGAATTCAAAAATCAGTGATGGTACAAAAAGTGAAAGCAAGATATGGAGATAATTTGACTGGTAAAACATTTGGTATTTGGGGCTTAGCATTTAAGCCAAATACGGATGATATCAGAGAAGCTCCAGCACTATATATTATTGAAGAATTACTGGCAGCTGGAGCAAAAATAAGAGCTTATGATCCAGAAGCAATGGAAAATGTAAAGGAAATCTTTGGTGATAGAATTCAATTAGTTAGCGATCAATATGAAGCGATTATTGGATCAGATGCTTTAATCATCCTAACAGAGTGGAGTGTGTTCAGAACACCTAGTTTCAAGGTAGTAAAAGAGTTACTTCGAGATCCTATTATTTTCGATGGTCGTAACTTATATTCTTTGGAGCAGATGGAAGAGCATGGTTTTGTCTACGAAAGTATCGGAAGAACT
>CALJIY010000574.1 GCA_937973945.1 uncultured Saprospiraceae bacterium
AGGTTCTTATTGGATGGTATTACTGAAGGGGTGTTTATTGCCTACATCGGGGTGGATGCTACTTGTGATGCGGATATAGATGCCTTGACTTATAGTGTCAATTTAAAATTCAATTACATCTATGAGGATACTTGTGGAAACTTCTATGATTGCCAACAATTTGTAACGCCGCTAAGAACCTATAATACCGTTATTAGAGAACCAGTACTCAATTTTCAAAGTACGCCTACTACAACGATAGGAGCTTTAAGTACAGAGACCTGTTCCGATATAGTTATTTCTCAGGATGGTATAAATGCTTATTTAAATGATTTCAATTTTTCTGTCTGCGGTTTAGATTTTACAGATAATTTGGTGCTCACCAGTGTAACAGCTAATGGCACGGACTTACCCTATAATTATGATTCTACTACCCAGATATTAGATGCACTTATTGAAGGATCTTTTTTTGAGACCAATACGAATCCAAATCCGGCTGATTCCTTATTTGATACAGGAGAGCGGGTGACTATTCAGTTTTGCTACCAAGTAGATGAATGCCCTTTAATTAATACCTACCCCATTCAGTATAAAATGGATTATGGTTGCTTTGGTGATTTATGCCAAAGTGTCACAAGTGATCAAGAAATTAGAGTGCGACCCAGCTTAAGGCCTGAGCCGATTGCGGAAGCAGATTTAAGACAAAACCCAGGAATATGTGGTGCTCCTGGTATTATAGAATTAAAAATATATAGTGACATTGACGATCCAAAACAAGGCTTGTTTACGGACTTACATTTTGGTTTTGAAACTTGTGAGAAACCTTCCTTAGAGGTGGCGAGGGTATTAATCGGTAATACAGTACTTCCAGATAGTAGTTATACTTGGGTGAATGATGATATCAATATTGATTTGACCGGACTCACTACGGATCCCGATGGAGTAGGAGGAATTTCTGATTTTGATGGAGATGGATTTTTTGATGATTTACCCGGAGGAGATACTGTGAGTGTACAAATCGAATTAGAATTTAGTTGTGCCTTGCCTCCTTCGGCGTCTTCTATTCAATGCGGTGTTGTCTTTTGTGACTTTGCGCAATTTTATGTAGAGGCAGGTAGGGATTGTGGTCAAGCGTTTAAGTTTTTTCCACCAGTTACTGCTTTTAGTATTACCAATGGGGCGGTGTATCAGAGTACGAATGAAACAGAAGTCTCTTCTACATTTTTTGGCTTTGATTTTGGCTCGACTGGAACTTCTGGTGCTAAAACTAAAACTATAGAATTTTGCTATATATATGATCGGGAGAATGTTACTTCCTGTGATCCAGCTAATACCACCAATAAGCTACAAGTATTGTTTGCAGGAAGTGGCGCTATCGTACATGACGTAGAAATTGATCCTGCCACCATTATGGTTGATGTCAACGGCGTGAATCAAATCACAGGTGCTACGGTTACTTGGGATTCTATTGATCCAGGTACCCGCTCTTTAATAATAGATGCAGGGGTGGTCAATATAGGCGATACGGTTTGTTATCGATATGAATTGACGGTAGATACGACACTCTGTGCGCCCTATGTTTACATGGATGGCGTACATCAAGTTATTGAAACTTGCGATACAGGAACCTGCACCTGTGAAACAGTCAAAGCCTGCGAAAGTATGTTCTTTAGATCTAATCCAAATGCCACTGGTTGCTCCTGTTCGATGATCGCAAATGTTTCTCAAATTTATAGAGAATCAACAGGCTATACCGATGAAACAATGACGACTAAATTAGATCCTTTAGCTGTGCCAGCTGTGGATAGGAATAGATACTTACCCTGTGATACGATATTTTACGAGGCATCTATTAGGATTAATTCAGAAGAAGCGTTAGGGGATATTTATGAATGGGGTTTTGGTGTGCGGGTACTGCCGGCAGCAGGTGGCGCATTGAATAATGTATCCGTGGTAATGGATGCAAAAAAAACAGAGTTAGTTTCTTTTGAATTGAAAAAAGTGGGAAGTACGACTAGGACTACTATTGATTTCTCAGATATTCCTTCCTGTCATGATCCTGACCCATCTACCTATCGTATATCGGGAATTAGCACTTGGTTTGGATCTTCTCCGTGGCAAAGTTATACAGAACCACATTTTTCTAATGGGAGTTCCAATAGTAGTTATGATTGGTATGACAATTCAAGGGTATATTACCAAATAAGAAACCAAACGAAATTACAAGAATGTAGAGGGATAGATTATTCAAGTTGGGAGAATAATGGAAATTGTTGGGATGATTTTAATGCAAAATATGGATTTGAGGTAGGCGATTCTATGTTCGTTGCCATGCGTATCCCACTGATGAAAAATCCTTTTGCAGTGGTAGAGGGAGACCCTGCTGTCCAGACGCCTCGGGTGTATCAAGATGTTTGGTCTTATAGATTTGATGAATTTGATCCGGATTGTATTGTTACTACAGGCACTTGTCGAGAAGACGCTTTATTTGAAACTTACTGTCCAAGTGATGTAGTAGCCCAAACAGAGCTAATCATAGATGATTGTGGCGGTACAGCAGAACATTTATTTTCAGTAGAAAACACGACTCCAATTAATTGGTATGAGGATGAATACCGACCATATTTTCAAATAAATGATATTAATATTCCAGTTTATTCTCCGCTGATGTTTTGCGGAAATGCGATGGCTACTACCAATGGTGGGATAAGTTATCCGCTCAGTATCCAAGATACCATTAATCACGACTGTGTGACAGTGGGTGGCCAATTGTACTGCTCCGTTTCTGGAGGAAGTCCAGGTACCATCGTACTAAATCCAAGCGCCGAAGGATTTCCAGGTTTAGGGGTTGGATTAGGCGGACAAAGAGATACCTTAAAAATCACCTATGATTTATGTATGGTTTGTCCGGGGGATTTGGCTTCACTTTCTGATTATACCCTAAGCTATGATTATGCTTATCCTTGTGCACCACCAGAGGGGAATTGTTATCGTTGTAATTATGAAGCAGACACCGGATTAAACAATGAAATAGACGAATGTTTAAATTTAGGTAATGGCGCCTACTATTATAATTTATTTGACCTAGATACCTTATTGGTGAAGGACGATAGATTTAGTCAAGATGTTTTGATTGATAATAATAGAAATGGATTTCCAGATTTAGAGCAAACCGTCGATAAAGATGTATTATCTAGTTTAATACCGGGTACTAGTGAAGAATTAAATGATTTTAGTGTATGTGCTGATGATATGGGGCCTGCAACGATCCATATGGGGGTTTCTGCTACCATAACCCTAGCGAATAGTTTGCAATTGGTCAATGTGTATGATGATGCGATGGCTGGAATAGCATTTAGCTATGTTTCAACAGATGGAACTTCTAATACCTATCGGTTTAATTTACCAGACTTAGCGCCCGGAGAATGTGCCGAATTTAAAATAGGCACCACGCTTTTATTTTGCCCTTTTCCTCCATTACCTTCCCCTAATGTTTGTGTGACGGTAACTTCTGGTTGTATGGATGCCGATGTACAAGCAGCCGTAGCAGGCAATACAGCCGCCTGTAATACCAACGAAAAATGTTACATGTATACTTTTGGTGAGGCAGCTATCCAAGGAGATATTTTATCACCAGCGGCGGGAACAGAATACGACTTATGTGATTCTATACCAGTTGCTATTTTAATAAAAAATGTAAAGAGCGTTACGGTTACAGATTTAGCAATTGAGATGCAATTGCCTATTGAAGGAGCAACGATTATTCCTGGAAGTTTTGAGGCGTCTTATCCGAATAGTGGAGACTTAAGTGGTGCTACCCCTTTCTACGCGATTGGAAATCCAACCATCAATGGAAGCCAATTTAGCTACACAGAAGATAATGATTTTAGTAATGCGATACATACCAGTGGGTTTCCAGGCGTTACTTCTATGGCGGATAGTAATAATATAGTAATTCGGTTTCTGATGGAAACAGAATGCGATGCTTTTACCTCAGGATCACAAATGCAATTAGAAGGGACGGCCAACGATCCATGTAGTCCAGAAGAGTTAAGTACGGGTAGAATATTTAGTGATGCCGTAATTATCAAAGGTGCTAACCCAAATAATTTCGCTCAAATTTTAACGACTGCAGAGCCAGCAGTTGCCTATTGTAATGCGCTCAATAATGAATTTACAATCACGGGATTGAATATATCCGATGATCCATCAGGAGATAGTGTGCAGATTTGTTTAACCTTTCCTCCAGAGCTAAAATATGAGAGTGGTTCTATTGCTTATGTTTTGCCAACTGGTCAGAATGTAGGAATGGTGACAGAAAGTATCGTGGGTGGCTTGTCGCAGGTTTGTTTTGCTGGTGTAAATAATTTTCCTGTTGGTGGTCAATTTACGTTTACCTTTATTGCAGAGATGCAAGCACCTGCCATGTGCGGGAAAATAGATTTGGGCGTTGCCATTAAAGAATTGGTATTAGAACAAACTTGTACAGATGGAGGAGAGTGCGATGTCTTTGTAAATACCAATGTGAATCCTGAAGTAGGCATAGAATTAAAAGCACCGATTGAAACAGTAGACTTAAAATTTACTAGACAATGTACGGATACGAATGACCCAATTACTTTATGTTACGAAACTTATTTACACAATCCGGGCCCAGATTATACAGGGGATGTAAGAGTAGATTTGCATGATGATTTGGTGGGTAATGATGAATTGGATTATTATGATCCAATCCTAGCGACCGATATATATGCGGCTCAATTTATAGCTAGTGGAGATACCATCTTGTTGACAGGCTGTTTTGAAATAGAAGCCATTAATGCTTGCCCTGTTTTGTTCAATATGGTTTATGAAACACCCTGTGCCTGTGACCAGGAAACAACGCCTTATTTTGAAGTGTCACCAGAATTTGTAGTGGATTTACCGCCGACCTCTATTCTATGCCCAGGAGAAGAATTAGCTATTGAGACTTGTGGCAACTATACTTTTGAATTGGGGTCTACAGATGCCTATTCTTATACAGTAGGTGACAGCATCTTTTTTGGATTAAATGATCCAACCCAAACAGTATCTATTACTATTGATGGTTCCGTAGGAGAGTGTCCAAGTAGAGATGTACGATTTATTAAAGGGCTCATTCCTTTTGATTTTTATTTGCAAGATACCTTAGCCTGTGTAGAACAACCGAAATATTTACAGTTGGTATTACCAATAGAATATGCCGATGATCCGACGATTAGTTGGAGTCCTACTACCTATTTAAATGATCCAACTATTTCAGATCCTATATTTACACCACCTGCGGCAGGTATGTATACTTATACGGTATCACTCGCTTTTGCAGAAAATTGTGTGCTAACAGAAGAAGTAACAATCAATGTATTACCTAATACAGATATGACCATCGGAGGAGACACTTTATTTTGTTTAGACTTTGAGCCAGCTACTTTATTTACAGATGCAGGATATGATTCCTATGAGTGGTTTTTATTAGATGGCGGTTTTGAAATTATTTCTGGAGCAACTTTAACAAATACTTGGACAGGACCAACTGTTGAGGGAGACTATATAGTCAAAGGTTATCGAGCAGGAGATTTATGCCCTGCTATTTCAGGAATTTGGACCATTAGGAATGATGAGTGTGTGGATCTAGAATTAGATAAAACCATCTGTGGATTAGATGCGCAAGCAACACTTGGAGATACACTATCTTATTGTATCGAAATCTGTAATGTTTTAGACCCTAGTAAGGGCCTAACTTTTCCAGTAAGCAATGTAGAAATAGGGGATGTATGGCCTACTAATTTGACTTACCTGAATTATACAACTACCTCTGGGTTTTATACCCATAGTTTACCAGAAGGCGTCTGGCAAGTACCAGTCCTTTCTGCAGGGCAATGCGAGATGTTAACGCTATATGGTCGCTTAGATCAAGAGGGTTCTTTTGTGAATACTTCAGAACTTTTATTACAAGAAGATTATCCTGACGTAGATTCTGATGAAGATAATGACGATGGGGATCAAAGTGAAGACGAGGAAGATAAAACCATGATAGAGGTGGTATTTCCTAGAGCGAATCTAGGAGATTATGTTTGGCATGATACGAACCAAGATGGTATTCAAGATCCTACCGAATCACCACTACCAGGGGTCTTGGTTAGTTTGTATGATGCTAACACAGGAGTGCTACTCGGTACACAGTCAACAGATGGAAATGGAAATTATTTGTTTACCAATATATTGAAAGGCGATTATTATGTAGCTTTTGATTTGTCTCCCGTTGCTGCTTATAATGATTATGTAGCAACTATTCAGGACAGTACTGGAGATACCGATGATAGCGATATTACGCCAGCATGGAGAACAGAAAATTTTGCTTTTGATCCAGTTAATGGAGATGACCTGACAAGAGATGCTGGTTTTCATTTAGATTGTCAACCTACAAAAGTATCCATATTTGGTAATTAAAAACACGATGGCAGACTTGCCAAGTTTTTAAGACTTGCCAAGTTTTCAAAACTTGGTAAGTCTCAGGATACATAATTATTTTCTCGTATAATTTATATATTTTTTAATTAAAATTAAATATTTCTTATTTATCGTATTTCATTGAATATCTGATAGGTTATATAGTATTCTTTGGCATTAGAATTGTTATATTAATATAAGATGTAAGTGTTCTTTTTTGAACATCCCCCCTCTTCATCTATGTTTTTTTTGACAGTTTGTCAAAGGAGAGTTGGTAATAGAACTCATAATCTTACCTATTATAAGTATTCCAGATAAACAAGGTTAATCTTATCATCAATAGTTTTTAATAAGCCTGTCCAGATACACTAGGTCAGTTAGGTAAAATAATTTTTGATAAGCATTGCTACATTCCAATTGTTAGGAATATATTTTATTTTCTTCCAGTCGATTTAGTATATACAAATAAACATAATTATAGTCCAGTTGATCTACTGAACTACAACAGATAATTGAAGCATTAGGCTTCCTATCTATTCATGGGTGAAATCGTTTTAGGCAAAATAAAATTAAATCACCATTCATGAGAAGGAAGATCTGGATTTTAAGCTTCTTTTTAATAGGTGTCATTTCTAATCTATTAGAAGCTCAAGTCGGAAGTCCAATTACAACACTTGACACGAACTATGGAAATAGTGGGGGTACAGGTATGTTGTATTTAAACGAAGGTGCTCCTCAAATAATTAATGAGGGGCCATCCGTTGGTAATGCTAATTTATTTGAAATAGTCACAACTGGAGGAACTGCAGGTACTTTAGGCGCCAGAGAATTATGTGATTTTGCATTAGCAGGAATGGTAACAGAAGGCCCTGATTTTGTGATCGAGATTATCATACCAATGGGTAAAAGAATTTCTTGTCAAGATGCCGCTTTTACCATATGTCGAAGAGGAGATTTTGGACATCCTTCTGAAAAAGTATATATCGTAGATGAGGATGGAATTGTGATTGCATTTGTAGATTCTTCAGGCGGGGGAGGAACGAGTGATTGCTCTGCTGATCAACAATGTGTTTCTGGTACAATTTCTCCTTGTGCCATTAATTCTATGACAGCTGATGGTGTGATTCGGTTTGGAATTCATACGCCTGGTGGTAATCCTGGTACTACCGCAGCCGATGTAGATGCCGTTTGTGTAAATACTTCGGGCGGTGGAGATGGAGACTATAATAATGACGGTATCGTAGATGGTAACTGTGTTGAATTGACGGCATTCTCTTATATAGTTGATAATCCAGATTCCTCTTTTACGGTAGACGCGCTTGCTAGTGAGTTAGTCGATGGGATGACTTACTGTCCAAATGAGGTGATCAATATCCAAGCAAATCAAATGAATTCTTGTGATCAACAATTAACGGTAAATGGAATAGATATTAATAATGGAAATTATACTTTGACAACCGCTGGTGATTATACAATATGTAATACAGTTGGTTATGATTTATGTGAATTGCTAGAATGTATTACCGTAGTGGTACAAGCGCCCTCTGTAGTAGAAGCAGGCCCAAATGAAATAATTTGTGCTGGAGAAGACCTAGTATTGGCGGGAGCAAATACGCTTCCTGATTCTGCTTTTTGGCAGATATCGTCGATTCTAGGCGATGGGAATTTATCTAGTATATCAACAACCAATACACCTGAAGAAATAATTTTTAATGCCACAATGACTGGTACTTATATTTTAACATTAACCACCATAGGATTATGTGATACAGTACAAGATAGTAGAGAGATAATAGTTAACGGAGCAACAGCAAGCAATACTGTTTTGTATGTTTCGACCTGTGATGTTTTAGTTGCAGACTTTACTTTATCAGAAGCAGATAGCTTAGTTACCAGTGGTCCTGCTCCAACTTACCATGCATCCTTGAACGATGCAATATTAAATGCAACTCCACTAATTTCACCTTATACTGCAGTGGATGAATCAATCGTATATGCAAGGGTGGAAGATCCAAGTAACGGCTGCCTTGCTTATGCAGAAGTGATCCTGAGAGTGATACCCAATAATGATCCTTCAGGACCAGATAAAGACTTGGATGGAATTAGTGATGCAGCGGACAGGGATGATGATAATGATGGTATATCTGATGAATTGGAATGTGATCAAGCATTTGACTTAAGCAATCGTTCCTTGATAGTAGGCACTGATCCTACTAAGCTACAAATAGGCGATAAAGTACTGTATGATAATGCTATTACGGTTGGTGGGGTAGTATATGATTTAGTTGGCGAATTGACCGATGCTTCTTTTAGTTCTCCTACGGGGGGCGTCAGTATTGTCGGTTCGGGAGATCCATTTGATTTGATTCGACCCAAACCACAAACAGATGATTATGCAATGATGAAATTACACTTAGTTATTAACGGTTCAGCTACAGCAGTGACCCCGATGGGGACAATGGCAACGATCCCATATATATTTATTAGTATCGATGATATTGATTCTGATAATGAAGATTATACAGATATCACCGGAATTTCCTATGCATCTAATGTGGACAATATTTACCTGAGCAACCCTACAAATTTAATTCAAGGTCAATTTATAAATGGCGGCGGCCCTATCGGATTCCAAAACTATTATGTAGATCCTGCATCAGCTGGTACACCTACAGATTGGGTAGATGAGGTAGGCGTCACTGGTATTGCAGCCAGTACTTTACATGCATTAAAAATTGAATTTTTGGATTTTTCCATGTTTGAAATTCTATTTGGAGTTACAGGAAATATTGGAAATCCTACTTTCCGATTTAGTAGATTGGAAATAGAAACTTGTCCAGACTCTGATGGAGATGGTATTCCTAATCATAAAGATTTAGATAGTGATAATGATGGTATCCCAGATGCCATAGAAGCTTGTGGAGATATTACTATAGTGCTTAATGATTGTATGTTGGACACGGGGACCTATACTACCACTAATAATGGATTGCCTTTAAATTGTCCGAATGGTATGTATCAAACTGCCTGTACGGAACCACAGGATACAGATATGGATAATATACCAGATTATTTAGATACCGATAGTGACGGTGACGGTTGTGATGATAGCTGTGAAGCAGAGGTGTCTGATCCAGATGCAGATGGAATCGCAGGAAGTGGCACCCCAATAGTAGATGATTGCGGCCGAGTAGCAGGTAATTGTTGGATTCCAACAGATACAACTTGGATCGATACGGCCTTTCAATTTCCATTATCAATTCTAGGGGATTGTGAGGTGCTCAGTGCGCAGGATTTTCCAAGTACCGTAAGCTTTCAGTGGTACTTTAATAATAGTCCAATTATAGGCGCAACCAATGCTACATATATACCGAGTCCTAGGACTTATGGAGATTACAAGGTGGAGGCAACGAAGACCGCTACTTGCAAAGTTACTTCTTCGTTGATTACAACTTGTTGTGAACCGCCAGCTCCAGGTATTTCTGGGAATTAGAAATTAACAAATAAACAAAGAAAACAATAGGCAAAAAGTACTCAGATAGAAGTTGTTTAAGAATGTAATTTAGAATCCAAAAATCATAGTGTAAGGTTCTGGGAATTACTTTTTTAAGCCGCATAGCAGAGCTACGGGGCTTAAAAAAGTCTTTTTCAGGTTCTTGCAATATGGTTTTTGGGACTTAAGGACATTTTTAAACAACTTCTTAGTAAGAAACTAATTTCAAAGAGAGAAAATTAGAGGCGTGAAAAAGAATTACTAATGAGATACTTGCACAAAACTTACAAGATAGTACTATGTCTTATGTACTGTCTACTACTAGGAATCTTCGCTTTGTCTGCACAGGAAATGAACTGTATGGATGGCTTAGATGATGATGGAGATGGTCTAACAGATTGTTTTGATTTGGAATGCCCATCCTGTGATTTTGATTGTGAATATAAAGTGCCTTCCAGCGGCTCTGGTGATATTGCATTGATGACAGCTAATACAGGAACAGATCCTGATTATATTGAAGTCTTTGTAGTCATTGATGAGGCAGGGGTGATACAATATATGACCACGGACGCGCCTCCAGTTTTTACAGGCGTCGTACCAGGACAATACCTAGCAATGGTATTGGTCTATCAATCAGATGCGGGAATTAGTAATTTAGCAGTAGGCAATAATATTAATATCGTAAGTAGTGGATGTATCGCTATGTCCGACAGTTATCCTTTTGAAGTTTGTATAAATGAACCGCCCACGATAACAAATATTGAATCTGATCCGCTTTGCTATTGTGCAGGGGAAGCGATCGTTTCAGAAACGATTTCAGCGACTGATCCGGATATGGATAGCTTAAAAGCTAGCGTACATATTAGTGGTGGTTATATTGTAGGGGAAGATATATTAGCATACACGGGAACAATTGCTGTGCCCACCATGTTCGATGCAGCTACAGGAATCTTGATGATCGGCCCAGCGCCACCTTCCATAATTGACTATGCTTTAAATAATGTAGTCTACCAAAATACAAGTGCAATTGGTGCAGAAACTGCAGGCTCTAGAAGAATTGATTATTCCGTTAC
>CALJIY010000575.1 GCA_937973945.1 uncultured Saprospiraceae bacterium
ATTACTTTATTTTGGATATATGTGATTGCTGCTTTTTTAGAAAAACAAGAAGGCGACGAGGAAACGAAAATAAATAGTTTTTTAAAAAGTAGTACAGCAAATAAGGATTTACTTTTTGAGTACTATTCCAAAGAATTATTATTATCAACTAAAGGTAGAGCTATCTGGATAGCTCCAGATTTAAACAACTAATCGAGGAAGTTCGAGATTAAGATCAAGTTCAAGTGTTAAGACCAAGTATCAAGCTCTCAAGACGTTGACTACTAGATTTGTATAAAAAAATGATACGCTTTATTGAACAACCTCAACTAATTAATATCGATGAATCACCTTGCTAGAAAAAATATACAAACGCTTAAACCTTATTCTTCTGCTAGGCATGAATTTGAAGGTACCGCAGAAATATTTTTAGATGCGAATGAGAATCCATTCGATAATGGAATGAATCGTTATCCAGATCCTTTGCAAACAGCAGTCAAAAATAGAATTCAAGAGATTAAAGGAATCGATCCTAAAAATATCTTTTTAGGGAATGGTAGTGATGAAGCGATTGATTTATTAATGCGTATTTTTTGTGAACCAGGGAAAGATCATATTATTACCTTACCGCCTACCTATGGTATGTATCAGGTAAGTGCAGATATATGTGGCGTGGAGGTGAAGAAAATAAATCTTACAGCTGATTTTCAACCTGATGTGAAAGCTGTTTTAGCTGCAGCGAATAAACATTCCAAAATCTTATTTATTTGCTCTCCTAACAATCCAACGGGTAATGCAATTGATAAAAATAGTATAGAAGAATTAATTCAAAATTTCGCAGGCATCGTAGTAATAGATGAAGCCTATATAGATTTTTCCGCAGGGGAAAGTGCGACTACTTTTATTGGTCAATATCCAAATGTAGTGATCTTACAAACTTTTTCAAAAGCATGGGGAATGGCGGGTATTCGTCTGGGGATGGCATTTGCATCGGAAGAGATTATTAGTTTATTTAATAAAGTTAAACCTCCTTATAATATAAATGTGCTAACGCAAAAAACGGCTTTAGATGGAATGGCCGATGTGGAGGGAGTATATAAAAAAGTAAATACCATTTTGACAGAACGAGTTCGATTGGAAGAATTACTTCCAAACTTCTCTTTTATTCAAAAAGTATATCCTTCTGATGCTAACTTCTTATTAGCTAAAGTAGATCAACCCAATGAACTATATCAATTTTTAGTAGAAAAAGGAATAGTCATTCGTAACCGATCAACGGTTGTGTTATGTGATGGATGTTTGCGTTTTACGATTGGACAGCCTAAAGAAAATAATTTATTATTGGCAGCATTGGAGGTTTGGAGGAATTGAGGTTGATAAGTTTTTTAGAACATTAAGATGTCGTAAGACATTCTCCTATACTCAAAAAAATGAAGAAAAAAATATTATTCTTAGATAGAGATGGCACGATCATCGTTGAGCCACCAAGTGATTATCAAGTAGATAGCTTTGAAAAACTAGCATTCTTGCCTAAGTGCTTAAAGTGGCTAGGAAAGATTGCAGAAGAATTAGATTACGAATTGGTCATGATTACCAATCAAGATGGATTAGGGACAGAAGTGTATCCAGAAGATACTTTCTGGGGCCCGCATAACCTAATGATGAAAGTGTTAGAAAGTGAGGGGATTACCTTTAAAGAAGTTGTTATAGATCGCACCTTCGCCAAAGACAATGCACCGACTAGAAAACCAAATACTGGACTAGTCACCCAATACATGAATGGGGAGTATGATTTAGAAAATTCGTTTGTATTGGGAGATCGATTAACAGACATATTATTAGCTTATAATCTAGGAGCAAAAGGAATTCTAATAGGTAAGTCAGTGGATGAATCAGATGATCACATGGTCAAAGGAATTGATGTTGCAGACTCTTTAGCCTTGTCGACTAATAGTTGGAAAGAGATTTACGAATTTCTAAAATTAGAATCTAGAACAATACAAGTCCAAAGAACGACAAAGGAGACAGATATTCTAATAGACTTAAATTTAGATGGAACTGGCAAGTCTTCTTGTGATACTGGCTTAGGTTTCTTTGATCACATGCTAGATCAATTAGGACGACACTCTAATTCTGATTTAACTGTCAAGGTCAAAGGAGATTTACATATAGACGAGCATCACACGATTGAGGATACAGCTTTAGCATTAGGCGAGGCATTCCAAAAAGCATTAGGAAACAAAATGGGGATAGAGCGATATGGTTTTTGTTTACCTATGGATGATTGCTTGGTAACGGTCGCCATAGATTTTGGTGGTCGTCCATGGCTTGTTTGGGATGCAGATTTTAAAAGAGAAAAGATTGGGGATATGCCAACAGAAATGTTCTATCATTTTTTCAAATCTTTTTCCGATACGGCTAAATGTAATCTGAATATCAAAGCGGAAGGAACGAATGAACATCATAAGATTGAGGCTATTTTTAAGGGCTTGGCAAAGGCTATTAAGATGGCTAAGAAGCGGGATGTGGAGAAGATGTGGTTGCCTAGTACTAAGGGGGTGTTGTGATTTGTATGAACTCCCCCCGGCCCCCTCTTGAAAAGAGGGGGAGATGTTGAGCGAAAGCATTTCGTTTTTTTTATTGAATATCTCGTTTCGCAGACGTCTCCCTCCCTTTTTAAGGGAGGGTCGGGGAGGGTTCTTGCGAAGGTAGAGTAAGAAAAGCTGAGAGAAAAGATTTCGTTTTAAAGGGATACTAATTTAAGATAAATCTAAGCACATGGCTAATTATGAAAGAATACTACAGTATGCTAGGGAGATGAGAAAAAATCCTACACCATCAGAAAAAATATTTTGGAATAATGTCAAAGGTAGGCGATTTGGTGGGGAGAAATTTTACAGACAATATATTATACGACATGGAGGCTTTATGCTATCGGAAAGTCATTTTATCGCAGACTTCTATTGTCATAGAATTAAGT
>CALJIY010000576.1 GCA_937973945.1 uncultured Saprospiraceae bacterium
TTTAATCGACATATTGATAATTGGATATTATGGAGTATAGCGGAAGGGAATGCTTTTTGGTCTGCCAATAACATTACAAAAGTGTGGAGTAGGGGACTAGAACAACGAATCCGATATGCTTTCACGGCAAAAGATTGGACAGTACATATTAATGGTGGCTACGATTATATTCGATCTACGAATCAGGTGGCATTAGAAAGTCCTCGTATCGCGGCAGGGGAGCAGTTGATTTATGTACCGATTCACCAAAGTTTTATAAAAGCTAGCTTCTCGTATCGTGCATTGCAAGCCATCTATCACCATACGTTTACAGGTACGAGTCAGGGTATCTCTGATACCCTACCGAGCTATCAATTAGGTAGCCTACGTTTTCAATTTCAACTCCCATATAAAAACTGGAATACTTTATTTTTCTTACAAACAAACAATATCTGGAATACCAACTATCGGGTCATTGAACGAAGAGCCATGCCAGGGAGGTATTTTCAATTTGGAATAAATTTTAATAAGTAATATGTAAGAGGTAATAAGTAATAGGTACGAAGTAGCAAGTCATTAATGGCTACCTATTACCTTTTACTTCTTACCTATTACCTACAAAGAAACTAGAACAATGAAACAAACATTTACCCTTTTAGTGCTGTTATTTTTAGCAACCTTATTTGCTTTTACGTTGAATGCGCAAGCAATAGTTGATTTTGAAAATTTTGACTTGCCTGTAGGTGAATCTTTAAATGGAAGTGATGGTAGTGGAGGGTTTACAAGCGGCGCTTTATTCTTTCCAAATAGTTATAATCCTGATTTTCAGTCTTGGAGTAATTGGGGAATATCTGCACAAACGGATACCGAAACCCCAGGCTTTATGAATGACTTAAGTTCAATCGCAGGTACTGGAGCAGCAGGCACCGCTACGTATGCAGTGAGTGCGACTTTTAGTCCAACCGTCATTAAAGCAACAGATGGCCCTACTACCTTTGAAGGGATATATGTGACCAATAATACCTATGCCGCTTTGAGTATGGAACAAGGCGATGCCTTTGCCAAGAAATTTGGTGGAGAAACAGGTGATGATGCAGACTTTTTCTTATTGACGATTCAGAAATATTTGAACGGTGAATTAAGTTCAGAAGTGGTTCAATTTTTCTTGGCAGACTATCGATCAGAAGATAATAATCAGGATTACATTATAAAAGATTGGACTTATGTTGATTTAAGTGGTTTAGGAATGGCAGATAGTTTATCTTTTTCTTTATCCTCTAGTGACAATGGTCAATTTGGTATGAATACACCTGCTTATTTTTGTGTCGATCAAATTTCTTTTTCTCCTCAAGTACCAACTACTTCTGATTCTGAAAAAGCTGATTTTGAAAATTTCAATCTAGCTATTGGAGAATCCCTAAATGGAAGTGATGGGAATGGAGGATTTACTAGTGGTAATCTATTTTTTCCAAATAGCTATAATCCAGATTTTCAATCCTGGAGTAATTGGGGAATATCTGCAAAGACGGATACTACCACCCCTGGTTTTATGAATGACTTAAGTGCTATAGCAGGAGGTGGTGCAGAGGGGACGCCGACTTATGCCGTAAGTGCAGCATTTAGTCCAACGCAAATAAAATTAGCAGGGGAAAATGCTGGCGGTAGTGCGGTGTTTGAAGGAATATATGTTACGAATTCAACCTATGCTGCTTTAAGTATGGAGCAAGGCGACGCTTTTGCGAAGAAATTTGGCGGAGAAACAGGCGATGATGCAGATTTCTTTCTATTGACCATTCAAAAGTATTTGGATGGGGAATTAGGTTCAGAATCCGTTCAGTTTTTTCTAGCAGATTACAGATCTGAAGATAATAGTCAGGATTATATTATAAAAGATTGGACCTATATCGATCTAAGTGCTTTAGGGGCGGCAGATAGTTTGTCTTTTTCTTTATCATCTAGTGACAATGGCCAATTCGGTATGAATACACCTGCCTATTTTTGTGTGGATCAAATTTCTTTTTCTGCTCAAGGGCCTAGTACCTCTGTAAAGGAAGTCTTTACTAAATCATTTGAACTATTCCCTAATCCTGCTGCTACCTATACAACGATTCAATGGTCGGCAGATAAAGTAGCTACTGCTGCTATCTATTCTATGTCTGGGCAGCAAGTGCAAACGAATAGATTGCAAAATGGCTACAATGAGATTAATTTATCTTTTCTGCCTGCTGGTATATATTCGATAAGGATTTTGGATCATGTGGGCTGGCAGCCGCAGTTGTTGGTGATGAAGTAAACGTTTTATGCTGTATATTTTAGCTATTAAAATGCCAAGCTTACATTGTAAACTTGGCATTTTTTTTTGCGTAGCTCAAGCTTCTAGCCTGAGTAGGCTACTCAGGCTAGAAGCCTAAGCTACGTATGGCTTGGAAGCTACTCAAGCTGGAAGCTTGAGCTACGTGTGTAATTAGCAAAATTTAAAAAAAGCAAAAAATAATTTTTTAAGCTGTAACTTTAGAATACCCTCATCCGTTTTATTGCCGAATTAACGAAACAACAAGTGTTTTACAAAATAGAACAGAGAGTAGAGAAGCGAGAATAGAGACTGATTTCGTATGAAAGATGAAAAATTCATGACTTTTAAACGAAATGAATCTCTATTCTCTGCTCTCTGTTCTCTACTCTAAATAAAAACAAAACCAACAGCAATCCATTGACGACAAAAGAATACAATACATGCGTTAACCAATTGTCAGACGACGTTTACCGTTTTCTGCTGAAGCAACTCTCTAATGAGATGGAGGCGCAAGATATTGTACAAAATACTTTTGAAAAACTATGGATGAATAGAGAAGAGGTCGTTTTCGAAAAAGCGAAATCTTATCTTTTTACGGTAGCTTATCGGAATATGATAGACTTTACAAGACGACAAAAATTCCGAGGCTCCAATGAAAATCTACCAGAGAAAGGAGATAATAGCTTTCAAGGTCAATTTGAGACCAGAGAAATTTTGAATAAAGGCTTAGATCAATTAAGTGAGATTCAAAAGACGCTCATTTTATTGAGAGATTATGAAGGATATAACTACGAAGAATTAGCTGATATGACCGAATTGACGCTTTCTCAAGTGAAAGTATATCTATATCGAGGTAGAAAGAAATTGCAAGAATATATTAGGCAAATGGATCAAGCAGTATAACTATGAAGATTAATAAATTAAATTACGAGGCATTCGCATTGGAGTATTTGGAAGGAACACTTTCTGTGAAAGAACAGGAAGCTATGGATCAGTTTCTACTAAAGCATCCTGATATAAAAGCGGAGCTTGAGGATATGAAAAGCTTTTCAGTGCTAACACCAGAGCCAATTGTTTTTAATAACAAAAAACAGTTGCTAAAGGCACCTGCTAGAAATAGACTTGTGTGGTTTAATCCATTGCGATCTAGTGTGGCAGCTTCCGTATTATTAGCAATCACCATACTGTTCTTTTCTAAGACGACGTCCATTGATCTAACAATAGCAACTACTACACCTGATGAAGTAATAGATAAAAGGCCTACAGAATCTATTCTTCCTAAGGAGACGAAGAAGGTACCAGAAGTATTGACAATGGATCATCAAGTTACATCTGAGGCAACTACACAAGCTGTAGTAGCAATGAATGAAACCCCAATTAAACAAGTAAACAAAGAGGCAGTTAAAGCTATAATTAAGAAGAAAGAAGGAATAATCAATTTTACAATTCCCGATGAATCACAGGTAGTAATTGCGAGCGTTCCGCCTTCAACAGTAGCTTATGAAAAGGAAAAAGCGCGCGAAGCTGTTAGTCCTAATTCAACAACTCTTGTACCGCAAGCAGCAAAGGAAACTATTCAAGTAGCTGCTTTATCTACTAGAGATATTGTTTTATTGGATGTTCCAATAGAAAATAATACCATAATTGATATTTCACAAGCTGTGAATACTGCTATTGCAAAATCGCCAGAAAGAAGAACCTTGAAAAGTTTCATAGGAAAACTACCTGGTAATGGAGTGAAAGTCTCGATCATTCCATCATTTTTTACAGATTAACAATCAATACGCAATTGTGTACGCGATCTTGGTGCTTGCATCAAGTTTACAAGCCATAGCCGTCAAGTTAAGAGACGAACTCTTGATGGCAGAAACTTGTAAAGTGGCTGTCATCTGGGTTTTTAGGAAAGATGACAGCCATTTTGAAAATTTCTGCCATCATCCTTGATCTACAAATGTCTAATAATCAAAGAGATTTTTCTGATAGCCTCACGGGTATGGTTACAAACCTCGACGATCCATACATTTTTATGTATACACAACCAGATTTTAAAACAATTTTATATTCATTGCTTTAAAGACCATAAAGCAAAGAAATCACCCAACTTTTAGAAAATAGCTTTTTATTAATCCAATAATCTACAGTAAATTATCATGGTTTTTTGCCTTGATGACCCTGGAGATGTATAGGATTTTCAAAGAGCCAAAAAATTAAAATTATGTTTAACAGAACCATTTTTTCCATCATCATTACCTTATTGGTATTCTTAGTTGGTTGTTTAACTCAACCGTTACAAGGACAAGTAGACACTATACAGGCAAAGGAACAATTAGATACTTTGAAATCTGAAGTAAATTTTGGCACCTTAGAAGAGGTGGAAGCGACATCGGAGGAAACGGATAATGAAGGAGAGGATGGAGATGATGGGGAAGATGGTTTTAGTGTAACCATCAATGATAATGGCTGGAAATTTAAAGATGGTTCAGATTTACGTCTAGGTTTATTGGATATAGGTTTTAGTAGTTATTTGCATGATAACAGTATTAATTTACCAACTTCTTTAGACCAATATGAACTGCTATATGATGGTTCCCTAAATTTAAATTTCCACGTCGTTCGCCACAGGATTCCAATTATTAAATCGCATGCTAGTATAGAGTATGGATTGTCTTTCGCTTTTATGAATTATAAGTTTGCCAATGATTTTAAAATCATTCCAGATCAATTAGCTTTCCAAGTGGAAGATGATGGTACCGCTTATAAAAAGAATAAATTGAAAACAACTTTTTTAGAAGTTCCGGTATTATTCACTTTGACACCTGGTCGTAGAAAAGGGGTTTATTTAAGTGGTGGTTGGTATGGTGGTATTCTTATTAACTCTAAACAAAAACTAAAGACGGAGTCTGGCGAGAAAACTAAAATCAAAGATGATTTTAATTTGAATAAATTTAGATACGGTATTGTTGGTAGATTAGGCGTGGGACCAATCGCTTTTTATGCGCAATATTCTTTGAATAACTTATTTAAAGATAATCAAGGACCAGAATTACGACCGTTTAATATTGGTGTTACCCTGCTTAATTTTTAAGACGTACTCTGCTTTTTGTCCAGCAACTTTCCATTGCTGGACAAATTAAGTCGATTTAGATAATAGTAATCTACGTCAACTAAGTCTTTCTAAAGACAAAACATCTGCAAATATTAAGGAAATTCTTCTAATTAAAATTGACAAAGCACAAAAGTTGTTTTAGCTTTCGTTTTTATAACGCAATAAAAAGGGAGCAGTAGAGAAATCAGATTTAACTTCTTTACACTTCCCTTTTTTATCATTTCTTACTAAAGCAACTAATATCCATGTACTTTAAATCCTTCTTCCATTTCCTAGCACTACTTTTAATAAATATCACTTTTATCACAACTTCCCTTTTAGCGAATGATCCACCAGTAGAGTTAGGTAAAGTCAATTGGTTGAGAAATTTAGAAGAAGGAATCACTCAATCTAAACAAGAAAATAAATCCGTATTTATATTATTTCAAGAAGTCCCTGGCTGCGCTACTTGCCAAAACTATGGTAAAAATGTATTGAGTCATCCTTTAATTGTGGATGCGATAGAAACACTGTTTGTCCCTGTTGCGATTTTCAACAACAAGCGTGGAGAAGATGCTATAGTCTTAAAAAGTTTCGGAGAACCTGCATGGAATAATCCGGTGGTACGTATTGTGAATAATGCTAAAAAAGATGTCGTTAAAAGAATTGGAGGCAACTACTCTCAATTAGGTATTGTACAGGCTATGGTGGAAGCATTACAGGCGGAAGGACGCGAAGTTCCTGGATATTTAGCTTTATTAGAAAGGGAACTATTAGCAGAGCATACTGGATTAGAAACGGCCAATTTATCTATGTACTGTTTTTGGACGGGAGAAAAACAAATTGGTCAAATAGATGGCGTCGTAGAAACGCAACCTGGCTTCATGGGCGGACGAGAGGTGGTGCAAGTACAATTTGATCCAGAAGTCGTTTCCTATGAAAAGTTAGTAAAAAAAGCCGTATCCAATAACTATGCAAGCCATGTATATGTGGAGGATGATCAACAGCGTAAGAAAGCAACTAAACTTATTGGTAAAACAAATATTAGCAAAGCTGCTTCTTTTAGAATAGATCGAGAACCTAAGTATTATCTCTCCAAAACACTTTATCAATATATTCCGATGACGAATTTACAGGCAGTCAAGGTGAATAG